>JBDLTO010000436.1:0-7057 GCA_039805815.1 Bacteroidota bacterium
TTCAAAAGCAAAGCGATCAGACAGTGTCATTAAAATTCCTATTACATACCAGGTAGGTAGGCCAATCAGAATTGCAAGTGCATATTTTCTGAATCGTTTGGCATTGGTAAAAAACATGAAAAAGTTCCCTTTCTGTACATGTGCAAGCTTAGTTTTTTGGTACATGAGGCTTTCCAGGATACTAACCCTCATCAGCAATAATCCTAAACCCAATCCACCGCCAATTTTGTAACAAAGTCGCCAATCATTGGTTAGTTTAAAAATTAAGTAAGCAAAGACTGCTCCAAGTAAACCAACCCCAGCCACTAACGATGTTCCTAGTCCTCTTCTACTTCTTGGCAGTAGTTCACTAACAAGTGTAATTCCGGCTCCCAATTCACCTGCCAGTCCGATTCCGCCAATAAACCTTGCCCCTGCATACTGTTCAACAGTCTGAACATAGCCTGTTGCGAAATTGGCTATGGAATAAAGGAGAATGGAGCCAAATAAAACACTAAGCCTTCCTTTTTTATCACCCAGAACACCCCATAATATTCCTCCTAGAAGCAGTCCGGTCATCTGCCAGTTGATAACCATTGTACTTGCCTCTTCCATAGGGAGCGGGAGATCTTCAACGCCAATGCCAAGCAGGCTTGGCTTTCTGACTATGGAGAACAATAACAATTCATAGATGTCTACAAAATATCCTAATGCTGCAATGATGATTGTAAGTACTACTTTATTGTTTTGTTTTTGCATCATCCATTTGATTTAAAGGTGGCTTCAATGTACAGTTTTTTCAAATAAATGTATACTTTGTAACCATAAAATGTTTTTATCCATTAGTTGAGTCAAAACTATCATTTGTAGAGCCTCAATTCAATCTTAACATTATGCTTTCTGTACCAGCTTTGACAAAGTCTTCACGGTTTTTGATTCTGGTTGCTTCACTGGGTTATTTTGTTGATATCTATGACCTGTTGATTTTTTCTATTGTCCGAGAACCAAGCCTGCGTGAAATTGGGGTTCCGGATTATCAGATAGTAAGTGCAAGTGCTATGATCATCAATTGGCAGATGACCGGACTGCTTCTGGGAGGAATATTATGGGGTATTATGGGCGATAAACGCGGAAGACTCAGCGTTTTATTTGGCTCTATATTGTTGTATTCCATCACAAATTTCATCAACGGTTTTGTTCAGACTGTCAACCAGTATGCACTCCTTAGATTTATAACCGGGATCGGACTCGCAGGTGAATTGGGTGCAGGAATTACACTTGTTAGTGAAATGATGCCAAAGAACAAGAGGGGAATTATGACAAGCTTCATTGCAGGCGTTGGGGTTTTCGGAGCAGTGTTGGCATACCTCATTTTTAAATTTACAGGTGATTGGCGTTTGTGTTATAAGATAGGAGGCGTATTGGGTATAGCACTTTTGTTGTTAAGGGTCAGTGTAGCTGAAAGCTTGATGTTCAAAAAGGTTGCTGCAGAAAAAGTACAGAAAGGAAATCTTTTCCAATTGTTTATCAGGCCTGCTTTATTCAGAAAATATATCCTGGCTATCCTTGTTGGGATACCATCCTGGTTTATTGTAGGTATAATGATAACACTCAGCAACAGGTTCGCAATTGAATTGTATGGCAGCACTACATTAGTTGCCGGGGCATGTGTGATGTACGGTTATATTGGCAATGCCTTTGGCGATATAACTGTTGGCGTAATCAGTCAATATTATCAAAGCCGAAAGAAAGCGCTCTATTTTATGTATGCCTGCTGTATCCTGACTATCGGGTTTTATTTCAGTCCGTTTAACAGTTCAGATACAACTATGTATGTCATCTGTTTCTTTTTGGGGTATGCCTCTGGTTTCTGGGCAATAATCGTTACTATGGGAGCAGAGCATTTTGGGACAAACCTCAGGGCTACGGCGGCTACCACAATACCCAATATGGTTCGTGGCTCTTTGCCTCTAATGAATATTTTGTTTAATAGCTATTTTATCAAATCGCTGCATTGGTCAATGGTCAAAAGCGGAATAATTACAGCAATAATTGTGGTGGGGGTTGCACTAATTGCCCTTATGTTTACCGAAGAAACGTTTCACAAGGATTTGGATTATGTGGAGGAGTAGATAAATGGGAAGAGGGAAAGGTAAAAGGGAATAGTATTTTAATGACTAATCCCTTTCTCCTTATCCCTCTTTAGTGTTTATCCCAACACCTCATTCATCGACCTTACAGCAGCTGCACTTTTTTCAAAGGCTTCCTGTTCAGCGTTAGTCAGTTCCAGCGGCAATATTTTTTCCCAGCCCTGCTTTCCAATGGTAACGGGTACACCTAAACAAATATCAGATTGTCCGTATTCACCTTCAAGCGCAACACAGCAGGTAAATAATTTCTTTTCATCCCTCAGGATGCTTTTAACCAATGCCGCTCCTGCAGCTCCTGGCGCGTACCAGGCCGAAGTGCCAATAAGTTTGGTGAGTGTAGCACCACCAACCATAGTGTCTGCTACAACCTTTTGTTGCTGCTCTTCAGTTAGGAACTGTGTAACTGGTATGCTATTCCAGGTAGCCTTGCTGATCAGAGGAATCATGGTAGTATCTCCGTGGCCGCCTACAACAATGGCATTCAGGTCGCCTGCGCTACAACCCAGGTGTTGGCTCAGCTGGTATTTGAAGCGGCTGCTGTCTAGTGTGCCACCCATTCCAATAATTCTGTTTTTGGGCAACCCTGTAGATTTCAAAGCCAGGTATGTCATGGTATCCATCGGATTGCTGATAACAATAATGATGGTGTTTGGTGAATATTTTAAAACACTTTCACATACGCCTTTAACTATTCCGGCATTAGTGCCTATGAGTTCTTCCCGGGTCATGCCTGGCTTACGTGGAATACCTGAAGTAATAACCACAACCTCACTGCCGGCTGTTTTAGAGTAGTCATTTGTGGATCCTGTGATTATGGTATCAAATCCAAGCAGGGCCGCAGTCTGTTGCATGTCTTGCGCCTTACCTTCAGCGAGTCCTTCTTTAATGTCAAGCAAAACGAGCTCCGTACATACGCCTGCACGGGCAATGTTGTCAGCACAGGTGGCGCCAACAGCGCCGGCTCCAATTACAGTTACTTTCATTTGAAATGGTTTATAAGTATAATAGATTGTTTGCGCCGCAAAGGTATGATGTTATTTCCCAAATTGGCTTACCTTTGCCCACTCAAATCATAGTTATGGCAAATACGTCAGATATCTCAAGGGGAATGATTATCAAGCTGGATGGCAGTTTGTATACCATCGTAGAATTCGGTGAAAACAAAACTGCCCGTGCAGCGGCCAAAGTCTGGGCTAAACTCAAAGGTGTTGATAACAGCAGATCCATAGAAAAAACCTGGAACAGTGGTGATACAATCTTTCCGGTTCGCGTAGAGCGGAAAAGTTATCAGTTTCTTTACAAGGATGATACCGGCTATAACTTTATGGACAATGAAACTTATGAGCAGATTGCTGTTGCGGAAGCGCTTGTAGATGCACCACAGTTTCTCAAAGAAGATCAGGAAGTTTCTGTGCTTATTAATACAGAAACAGAATCACCAATGTCTGTTGAACTCCCAGATAAAGTAGTGTTCAAAGTAACCTATTCGGAGCCCGGATTAAAGGGAGATACAGCCACAAGAACACTGAAGCCCGCAAAAATTGAAACTGGTGCAACTGTTAACGTCCCACTTTTTGTTAATGAAGGAGATGTGATCAGGATAAACACCAAAACCGGCGAATATGTAGAGCGTGTAAAAGAGTAAAATTCATTAAAATCATCTGTTTTTAACCTGATTTAGCCCGATTTTTATAAAAAATCGGGTTTTTTTATAAAAAAACAACGTGAATTTAATTTGGCCGTAAATCAATTTTGATACACCTTTACGGCCCGAATAAAATATTAAAATTATTCTTTATGGATCTCAAACAAATTCAGGACCTCGTTAAAATGGTCAACAAGTCTAGCATCAGCGAGCTGACCATTGAAGAAAAAGAATTTAAGATTACCATCAGGCAGAAAGAAGACAAATACGTTACAGCTCAACCTGCAGTCCAGTTTCAGCCTGTTTCAACTCCGGCTCCTGCCCCTGTTGCTGCGGCTCCAGTTGCAGCTGCGGCTCCGGCTCCAAAGGCAACCGATAACCTCATAACCATAAAGAGCCCCATGATTGGCACATTTTACAGAAAGCCAGGACCTGGAAAGCCTGATTTCGTTGAAGAAGGTGATGAGGTGAAACCAGGCAAAGCGGTTTGCATCATTGAGGCCATGAAGCTTTTCAATGAAATTGAAAGTGAAGTGTCTGGCAAAATAGTGAAAATACTTGTAGAGGATTCTACGCCGGTTGAGTACGATCAGCCTTTGTTCCTCGTTGAGCCTGCCTGATCAGACAGACGACTCAACATATTAATTCATTCAAACAAATGGCATGACAACAGATTTGAAGAAGGGATTCAACAAGATATTGATTGCAAACAGAGGAGAGATTGCACTTCGTGTAATCCGAACATGCAGGGAAATGGGCATCAAGACCGTTGCAGTTTATTCCACAGCAGACAAAGACAGCTTACACGTAAAGTTTGCTGATGAGGCTGTATGTATTGGCAGGCCTGCAAGTGCGGATTCATATCTCAATATTCCACACCTCATGGCAGCCATGGAGATCACGAATGCAGATGCTGTTCATCCTGGTTATGGTTTTTTGGCAGAAAATGCAAGATTTGCGGAAATCTGCGGTGAACATGGAATTAAATTCATCGGACCAACACCTGATCAGATCAGGTCTATGGGTGATAAAATTACTGCTAAGGAGACCATGATAAAAGCCGGTGTTCCTGTTGTTCCTGGGAGTGGGGGATTGCTGGAAAGTGTTGATGAAGCTAAGAGTATTGCAAAAGAAATTGGATATCCTGTCATTTTAAAAGCTACTGCAGGTGGTGGTGGTAAAGGGATGCGTGTGGTGTGGGAGGAAAGTGAAATAGAAAAAGCCTACAATGCGGCCAAAACTGAAGCAGCAGCCTCTTTTAAGAATGATGGGGTTTACATGGAGAAATTTGTTGAGGAGCCTCGGCATATTGAAATTCAAGTAGCAGGAGACCGATATGGTAAAGTCTGCCACATGAGTGAACGTGACTGCTCAATCCAACGTCGTCACCAAAAATTGGTAGAAGAATCCCCATCGCCTTTCATGACAGACGAACTTCGCGATCGGATGGGTGCTGCAGCCGTTAAGGCAGCGGAAGCCATAGGCTATGAAAGTGTTGGTACCATTGAGTTTCTGGTGGATAAACATAGAAATTTTTATTTCATGGAAATGAATACCAGGATTCAGGTTGAACACTGTGTAACAGAAGAGGTAACCAATTTTGATCTGATCAAAGAGCAAATTAAAATCGCTGCCGGAGAACCTATATCGGGCAGGCATTACTTCCCTGAAATGCATGCCATAGAATGTCGTATCAATGCAGAAGATCCTTATATGGATTTCCGTCCTAGTCCGGGTAAGATTACTGTACTTCACCAACCAGGTGGACATGGTATCCGTATAGATTCGCATGTTTATGCAGGTTATGTTATCCCTCCTTTTTATGACTCCATGATTGCCAAGATAATTGCAGTGGCAAGGACAAGAAAGGAAGCTATTGACACCATGAGCAGGGCCTTGAGTGAGTATGTTATTGAAGGTATCAAAACAACAATTCCTTTCCATCAGCAACTGATGAGGAATGAAGACTTTATAAAAGGAAACTTTACCACCAAGTTTCTGGATACATTTAAAATGCAGTAACGATTCTGTCTTATATAGCAAAAAGCCCCTGTTTTTAAACGGGGGCTTTTCTATTTGTTTACCGTGAGTACTTACCTTGGGTTTTTACCTCAGGAAAAGCATTTCCCTGTATTTCGGCAGTTCCCATTCAGAATCATCGACCAGTAATTCAAGCTTATCCACTGCGTAACGGATATCTTCAAAATAAGGTTTTACCTTATCGCAATAGGCAATGGCTTTTTCCCTTGAAGAGGAAATTGTATTGGCTGATTTTCTGGCTTCAGTCATTTCTTCTACAAGAATCAGAACCTTGTTGATGTGCTCAGAAATTTCAGCCAATATCTTAGTCTGTGCAGCATAGGCAGATTCTGGTAAGCCTATATTTTTGAGTCCGCTTATATTGGTAATGAGGATGTTCTGGTACCTTATGGCAGCCGGGAGAATGTGATTCCCAGCAAGGTCGCCCATCACACGTCCTTCAATCTGAACATGTTTAATGTATTTTTCAAGTTCAATTTCATGTCTTGCCTCAAGTTCAGTGTGGGACAGGACCTTGTGTTTCTTGAAAAGCTGTTTGGCTTTGTCTGTCACCAATGCATCCAATGCTAACGGGGTGGTTTTGAAATTGGGAAGTCCACGTCGGGCCGCTTCCTCTTGCCATTCCTGGCTATAGCCATCACCTTCGAATAGCACATTTTTGGCGGTTTTTATATAGGATTTCAGCACATGCATGATGGCAACTTCTTTTTTCTCGCCTTTTTCAATATGTGCATCAACTTCTGTTTTGAACCTCGTCAAGGTTTCAGCCATGATTGTATTGAGTACAGTCATGTTGTAGCCACAATTTGCGGAAGATCCTACTGCCCTGAATTCAAATTTGTTACCAGTGAATGCAAAAGGTGAGGTTCGGTTTCTGTCTGTGTTATCGAGCAGGAGTTCAGGAATATTTTTATGGATGTCAAGTTTGAGCATCACCTCATCCTGCTCATCAAATTTTTCACTTACCCGGCTCTCCACTTCATCCAGAACCTTAGTAAGGTATCGCCCAATGTAAGCAGAAATGATAGCAGGCGGCGCCTCATTAGCACCCAGCCTGTGGTCGTTGCCCGCTGAGGCTATGGCAGCTCTGAGAAGATCTGCATGGTCGTGCACAGCCTTTATGGTGTTGACAAAGAAGGCGAGGAACATGAAATTGGTTTTGGGTGTTTTTCCCGGCGCGAGGAGATTAACACCGGTATCGGTAGCCATGCTCCAGTTGTTGTGCTTACCACTTCCGTTGATA
>JBDLTO010000437.1:0-4609 GCA_039805815.1 Bacteroidota bacterium
ACCAGGAGCGCCATGCCCGTGAGAATGGACAGCTTCTTCCTTCTTAGGCTTATCGGCAATAACACACTCTGTTGTAAGCATCATACCAGCAATAGATGCTGCATTCTCAAGTGCAACACGTGCAACCTTCGTAGGATCGATTACACCAGCAGCGAGCAGGTTTTCGTAGTTATCAGTGCGAGCATTGTAACCGAAATCACCCTTGCCTTCTTTTACTTTCTGTACAACAATAGAACCTTCAATTCCTGCATTGTAAACAATAGTACGAAGTGGTGCTTCGAGTGCTCTGCGGATGATTGCTATTCCTGTAGTTTCATCTTCATTAGCACCTTTCTTCTTTTCAATTGATTCAACAGCACGGATGAAAGCGATACCTCCACCAGGAACGATTCCTTCTTCAACAGCAGCGCGGGTTGCATGCAAAGCATCATCAACACGGTCCTTCTTTTCTTTCATCTCCACTTCTGTTGCAGCACCAACATTCAAAACGGCTACACCACCACTGAGTTTGGCCAAACGCTCTTGTAATTTCTCCCTGTCGTAATCAGAAGTTGTTGCCTCAATTTGAGACTTAATCTGAGCAATACGGGCATTGATATCCGCTTTCTTACCCTTACCACCAACTACAATCGTATTATCTTTATTGATAGTAACACGCTCTGCACGTCCGAGGTAAGTAAGATCAGCATTCTCCAACTTGAAGCCTTGCTCTTCGCTAATAACAACTCCTGCAGTAAGGATTGCAATATCTTGAAGCATTTCTTTTCTACGGTCACCAAAACCTGGAGCTTTTACAGCAGCAACTTTCAAAGTTCCACGGAGTTTGTTCACCACAAGTGTAGCCATTGCTTCACCTTCCAAATCCTCAGAGATGATCAGCAATGGAGCACCCTGCTGAGCAACTTTCTCCAGAATATGAAGGATATCCTTCATGGCAGAGATTTTCTTGTCATAAATCAAGATAAATGGATTAGCCAGTTCACATTCCATTTTATCTGCATTTGTAACAAAGTATGGTGATATATAACCACGGTCGAACTGCATACCTTCAACAATGTCGATGGATGTTTCTGTACCCTTGGCTTCTTCAACTGTGATAACACCATCTTTGCCAACTTTCTGCATGGCTTCAGCAATCAACTTACCTATTTCGCTGTCGTTGTTGGCAGAGATTGTAGCAACCTGCTGAATTTTCTTGGTATCATTACCAACAGTCTTGGACTGAGCAACAAGGTTTGCAACAACCAGGTCTACAGCCTTATCGATGCCACGCTTGATATCCATTGGATTAGCACCAGCTGCAACATTTTTCAGACCCTCAGTGATGATAGCCTGAGCAAGAACTGTTGCGGTTGTTGTACCATCACCTGCAACATCCGCAGTTTTGGAAGCAACTTCCTTTACCATTTGAGCACCCATGTTTTCAATGGGATCTTCCAGTTCAATTTCTTTGGCAACGGTCACACCGTCTTTTGTTACTGCAGGAGCACCAAACTTCTTTTCAATAACTACATTACGACCTTTGGGGCCGAGAGTTACTTTTACTGCATCTGCAAGGATATCGATACCCCTTTTCATTTTATTGCGGGCATCAAGATTAAAAAATATCTGTTTAGACATATAAAAGGTTTTTAGATGTTAGACAATAGCCAAAATATCAGACTCTCTCATGATCAGGTAATCAAGACCTTCGATGGTAATCTCTGTACCGGAATATTTTCCGTAAAGTACAGTATCGCCTGCTTTAACAGTCAAAGGCTCATCTTTTTTACCTGGGCCTGCAGCAACTACAGATCCTCTCTGAGGCTTTTCCTTTGCAGTGTCTGGAATGATGATGCCACCTGCAGTCTTCTCTTCAGCCGGAGCAGGCTTCACGATTACCCTGTCGTGCAGTGGGGTAATGTTTAACTTCTTAGCCATAGCAATTGGTTTTTTTATGTGATTGAATAGTTAAAAGCTTTCGCTTGTTTCTCATTTTAAGCTAATTCCATACCACAATAGTCAAAAGGCAATTTTGTCAGATATGATAAGTTTTTATTAAAGATATCGGGTAAAATGTCAGTTTAACACTGACAGTAATATGTCAATTTAACATACATCAAGGAAATTCCATTTAGATGCCTGAGAAATGAAGTATATTTGTCGCCCGAAATGCTCTTTCAATGATTAGTCGAAGAAATATCCGTGTAAAAGTAATGCAATGTCTTTATGCTGCGGAAGCAGAATCTGGGGCGTTGCCTGTGGAGAAAGTTTTAGTGCTACTTAGAAAGTATCTTGATCAGACTGCTGATTTATTCACTTTCACGGTTTACCTACTTACAGAAGTTGCCAGGTATGCAGAAACAGATTCCAGAAATAGGGCGGCAAAACACCTCCCCTCATACGAGGACTTGCATGTTAACACAAAAATTTCAGGTAATACACTACTCTGGACGATACTCGAGGCAAAAGGGTTTAAAAGTGCAGTTGAAGAACGTGGTTTAAATCTCCTCCTTGAGCAAGATACCGTTAGAAAAATATACCAGAAACTTGTAGACACCCCCATTTACCAAGAATATATCCTCAAAGAAAGTCGCGACAAAAAATCCGAAAAAGAACTTCTCAGTTTCATTTTCACTGATCTCCTGATGGCAGATGAGCATGTAACTGAGATGCTCGAAGAACATTTTGTACAATGGGATGATGATGCTGATATGATTTACCAGATGGTTTTGAATATGCTTAGTAAACCATCATCATGTTCTTTCACAGAGATAACCGGACCTGAGAAAACAAGGTATGCACGTACCTTGTTGGAGACTGCCATGGAGAAAAAAGAAATGACCATGGATCTTATAAAACCAAGGTTAAAAAACTGGGACCCAGACAGGATTGCCGTCCTTGATATGATTATGATCAGGATGGGAGTTTGTGAATTACTCTTCTTCGAAACAATTCCAGTAAAGGTAACTATCAACGAGTATATTGACCTTGCAAAAAGTTACAGCACTAACCAAAGTGGCCATTTTGTAAATGGTATCTTGGATAGTATCCACAAAGATTTACTTGCCTCCGGCAGATTAGACAAGGTTGATTTCAAAAAAAACAAAGGCAATTGATTATTTTTGAATCAATAAAATCAAAAAAATGAAAAAGGCCCCAATAATTATTTTTTCACTTTTTATCGTTGCTGCTGTAGCCATTGTTGCAATGAATAAAAAAAATGCGCCACTGCCTACCAAAAAGATTGTTGTAAATCCTAAGCCTGAAGCAGATCCGGGTATTCCACTTACCGCCTTAACTTTCACTGATGCTGTTCAGAATATGGGGAAGGTTGCAGATGGAGAAAAGGTAGAAATTGTTTTCCATTTTCAAAATACGGGAAACGAATTATTGATTATCAAAGATGTTGCCGCTTCCTGTGGTTGCACAATTCCAGAAAAACCACTTGAGCCTATAGCCCCAGGGGAAAAAGGAATTATCAAAGCATCATTTGACAGCAAAGGTCGTGCAGGTATGAATCATAAAGTGATTTATGTTTATGCCAATACCAAGGAAGCAAAACATGACCTTACCTTTGATGTAGAAGTAACACCAATAGATTAAAATAAAACAAAAACAAATATGATGAATTCAATTTTCTTGCAGGCTGCTCCAAATGCAGGCGTCATGCAACTTGTTCTGCTGGGTGCCATGGTGGTCGTTTTCTATTTTTTCATGATACGACCACAGGCCCAAAAGGCTAAAAAGGCTAAAAAATTTCAGGAAGACCTTCAAAAGGGAGATAAGGTTGTAACCATAGCTGGTATTCATGGCATAATAAACAAGGTTAACGACGACAGCACTATTCAGATTGAGGTTAGTCCGGGTTCATTCATGAAAATTGAAAAATCTGCCATCAGTCTTGAATGGAGTGAACAACTCAATAAAACAGCAGCAGCAACAAAATAAGCTGCAATATTTAATGACAATGCCCGCGCACAAGTGCCGCGGGCATTTTTTTATATAGCTTTGGAACATGTTAAGCATTGGACTGACAGGTGGCATAGGTTCAGGGAAATCAACAATAGCCCGAATATTTGAAATCCTTGGTGTGCCTGTTTATTATGCAGATAAACGGGCCAAATGGCTCATGGAAAACAACCCTGAGTTAAAAAACTCCATTATAAAGCATTTCGGAGTTTTATCGTACCAAGCAGAATCTCTCAACAGAAAGCACCTTGGCAACCTGGTTTTCAATAATCCTGATAAATTAAAGTTGCTAAATTCCATTGTTCACCCCTTCACCATTCACGACAGCAAAATGTGGATGAAGGCTCAGCAAACTGCTTATGCCATCAAGGAAGCTGCATTAATCTTCGAAAGTGGAACACAAGCTGATTTTGATCTTATAATTGGAGTGTTTGCACCTAAACACATCAAAATCAAACGCACTATGCAAAGAGATCATATCACGAGAGATCAGGTTATTGAACGTATAGACAATCAACTTGATCCGGATATTGTAAGAAAACTATGTGATATTGTTATCGATAACGATGACTCTATTTTGATTACACCCAAAATAATCGACATACATCACCAGATCATGCTGAAGGCCCAAAATAATTAATATGATACCAGATTTTCC
>JBDLTO010000438.1:0-5618 GCA_039805815.1 Bacteroidota bacterium
GGTAAATCCCTTACACCTTTTTTGACCGGGAAAAATGTTGCATGGCACAGAAAATCAATTATTATTGAACACCTGTGGGACTTCCCATCAATACCCTCAAGCGAAGGCATCAGAACCGATAAGTGGAAATATTTAAGGTACCGACTTATCAATGCTCCAGAGGAACTCTATGATCTGAACAAAGACCCACTGGAACAAAAAAATCTAGCACAGGATAAAAATTACAGCCGAGTGCTTGAAGAATTGAGAAATCAACTTGAAAAAAAATCAAATCAACTCAACAATCAAAAACTTTGTCCGGACGATCCCTTCATCTCTCCGCAGCAACGTAAAAGTTTTTAAAGAGCATAGTCAAGATAAAATTTGATAAATTTATTGTTTTTCAATAATTATATATTACTTTGCATCTATATTTGATTACTTATCATGAAAAAAAATAATTTTCTATTTATATTCCTAACTGTAATTGCATGGTTAATTTTTGTTGCGCTTAGCATAGAAGCCTGTGCACTTCTTGTCAATTTTGTCTTTAGTCTCTTCAACCCACTTGTACTTAAAAACTTGTATCAAAAACTGGATTTAAGCGAAATGTACAATCGAAGTAAATGGGTTTACTTTACCATCTATTCCTTTATACTTGCGATAGCAAATCTGAAAGCTGTTCTGTTTTATTGCGTTATCCAACTGGTCACCAAACTGGATCTTGCAAAGCCATTCAGCAGCTTTGTTTCAAAAAAAATCACTACCATCAGCTACATCACTTTTTCAATTGGATTGATCAGTATAGTAGCGCGTGAAACAGCTAATAATTTATCACATAAAGGATTTGACATAAACAGGCTTAATGAATTTTGGGTTGATAGCCAAGCATTCATTTTAATGGCTGCAGTAATTTATGCCATCGCAATAATTTTTAAAAGAGGGATAGAACTTCAAAATGAAAACGATTCAACCATATAAATATGCCCATAATTGTAAACCTGGATGTGATGATGGCAAAAAGAAAAATGTCGCTCAACGAGCTATCAGAAAAAGTAGGCATCACGTTATCCAACCTTTCAATACTCAAAACAGGCAAAGCAAAAGCAATCCGTTTCAGCACACTTGAAACGATATGCAAAGTGCTTGATTGCCAGCCTGGTGATATTTTAGAATTTGAATTGACCAACGATTGATTTTGATACTTAGTAAATGAATAATTTGTACAAATACTATTACAGGTGTAGAGCCTGAAAAAATGATCAAATCTATTTGAGCGAGATCATTTAACCTGCTCAATAAACATTATAACTCCCGCTTCATCATCCAATCCGTTTGCTCGTCATCTCCCATTTTAAAAATATGGGTATCAAATTTAACAAAGCCATTCTTTGTATAAAAACGGATGGCCCGGTAATTTTCTTCCCAAACACCCAACCAAACATACCTGCAATTTGCATTCACGGCTTCTGCTATGGCCTTGTCAAACAGCATTTGCCCCACTCCCTTTCCATGAAATTCCTGTAACACATAAATGCGTTCAATTTCCAATGCATCTGGCTCCTGTAATTCCGTCTGGACCGCTCCGGTATTGAGTTTCAAAAATCCTGCCACCTTACCAGCACATACAGCAATATAAAAAGTCGATAAAGGATTTGCCAACTCGGCACCCAATGTTTCCACTGAATATTTTTCTTCCAAATACTTCGATAAATTCTCAGGTGTATTGCAATGCGCAAAAGTCTCAGTAAATGTCTGGCAGGCCAACTGCTGCAATTCCAACACATCTCCTGACCCTATCAGCCTGATTTCAATCTGTTCCATAAATATTATTTATTATGCCGCAACAACAATTTTCACCAACTGATAGGTTGTCAGAAAAGCAGGATGGTCGTCACGCACTTCCAACACCATAAAAAAGGTGTCCCCAACACTGGCAGTTGGTGGGATGTTGATGACAGCTTTCAATCCTTCTGTAGGCTGAACATCAAGCTTGGTTGTATGTTTAAAAGTACGGAACTGCCACCAATGGGCTGATATGCCATTGCCATCAGGTTCTTTAACAACAGCATCCAAGGTAATCTCCTGACCAGCCTTTATTGTGATAACATTCTTACCCCTCAAGGTGATGATGGGTGGGTGGTTGGCGGATTTGAAATCGCCCTTCACAGACCAATCAATCCGTGCTGCAAAATCCTTTTGGGCAGCTGCAAAAAAATCAGGAAACAACTCCAACTCCGCCTCGCCCTGATCAAGCCGTTTCAAGGTGGATGCAGAAATGACTAAATCTTTCACTTTGGAAGTGTCATTGCTGAAAGGATCAACATAGGTCTGGGGATTGGGATGGAAAGGCCTGCCGCCCCATCCGCCCGGACTATCCTTTTCCCATCCAAGTAGACCGTTGGAAAGCAAATTCATAAAAGTAGGATTGTCCCCCTCCCCCAACCAAGAACCCTTGGGTTGGACAGGCATCCAAACAATGTAACCTTTTGCCTTCAGTTCGGCATCGGTATAGCCATCCATGCCAAAATAATCAAACCTGTCGCCTTCCACCATCTGTTTGCCATCACCCCAAACGCGGTACAATGCTCCTAACGGACCTTTAGAACGGATGTTGGCAGTTATCCAGGTTGGAGTCAGGTATTTTTTATGCTGTTCGTTGGCAACCAGTTGTGCACCATAGCCATAGTTCGGACCATTACGGTATTGCCTGACATCCATAGCCGGCCAATGGGGCTGGATATAAGAGGCGTTCGTTCCATCTTGGTCGCCTGAAGGCAACAACACCACTTTGCTATAAATCTTTTTTTGAATAGTATTCCAATCTGGTGTACCCCGATATTGGTCTTCAATGGATTTCAATGCCCTGGAAACTGTACTTAATCCACCCCATGCAGTGATGAACAGGGGGCCCGGGACATCATCCAGAATAAGTCTTTTGATGAAATCAGAGCCCTCCGAATCTTTTGAAATATCCCCCTCAAAGTCAATATTGCCATACCGGATCCTGGATTTCAAATAATCGGGATGGGGGAATTGGGCATTGTGCCGGATGAGGTTGGGAAAAACTTTTTCATAGGCTTCAACAGCTTCATGGATGAAGCGCTCATCCTTCCTCCAGCGGTAAGATTCGCAAGGGCATAAATTCAAACCATAACGGGTATACTCCCTTCCGGGCACCATGAATTTGGTCCCTTGGCCATCCCCTTTCCAATGAAATTGACTGCTGGCATAAATCAAACCTTCCACCTGCACATCCGTGCTGTACAACAAAAACCTGATGAGCGAATTGTTGTCGTCCAATTCCGGATCAGCAGTGATAATGATGCGGGGCTTCAATGCAGTTTGAGCAACAGTTTGCTGAAATGGTAACAAGCACCAAAAAACCATTTGAAGCCTAATCGTCAATTTGTATATCAATCTCACTTTTCTTTGTAATATAAATCAAAAATGTTCATGACTTAATTTTACTGATCAATGGGCATTGCAAACCAATACAAGCGCTGCGGTTTCCGTATCATCGATGACCAAGGTTACACGGTTGCCTGGTTTCAAATCTGCAATTTGAATATCTCCTGAAGATGTTTTAATGACCGTCTTTGCAGTCAGCTTGATTTGCTGTACTACACCATCCTTTCTCCTGATAGAAATGCCATTCTTTTCCACCGCAATAATTTCTCCTGTTCCACCTGTACCCCTGCACAAATCATCTGCTGATGATGATTGGCCTCCGTTAGAAGGCTGGTCTTTCAACATCATCATGCCAGGCTGCATGGGTGGGGGTTTCAAGCTCTCTCGGACAATATAAATGGAAAGGAATACCATTAGGCAAAGAGTCGCCAGAGAACCTGCCATCCACAAGCGATCGGATTTCATTTTTTGCCAAAGTACCGGCATCCACACATGCATCGCATATCCAATCATCACCCCCAGTCCGTTCAAAATCACATCATCAATGTCAAATATCCCAATCTTCAAGAATGCTTGAATGCTTTCTATACCGAGACAAAACAATGATGCCACCAGCAACATTGTAAGAAAACCTATCTGGCGGTAAATGGCCGGCAAAATCAAACCGAAAGGGATGAGCAAAACGATATTGCCTGCAAGATTCAAGCCGCCAATCAAGAGTCCGTAATCACCCAACAAATAGGGCATGATGGTTTTGAAGGGTATCAGGTTGGGCGGACCGTCCTGGGTACCTCCAAAATCAAACATCATTCCGCCTGCCCGGATCACCGGCACCTGCTTGAAAACAAGTATGCTGAAAAGGATCAGGCAATATAAGACCAACAATATCCAAGATTTCAACTGCTTGTGCATAATCCAACGGTTTATTTGATTTCATTGGATGTCTGTCATCGTTGATTTCTTTCAGTCTGAACCAAATTCTTACATACTTGTATCCTTAACCAACTCTCGCTGATACCCTTACGCAGCCTGGGGTTTAAAACCCTGAGTTGATGCCTGTTGCGTTGGGATAATGCCTTTTGTATTTTCTGGAAAACCCATAGCCCAACAAAACATTCCACATGAAATTCTGGTTGCCGGGTACATCGGACTTGAAAGTCTGGTTGATGGTATACTGCAATTTGAAGGGTGATTGGTTATGCGTCAAAGCAGCGGTCATGGTAAAATAGTTTCCTTTGAAACCGTCAGTGTTGAGGAAGAAAAGGGTTGGAAAGAGATGCAAGCGCAGTTGGGCCGACAAGGGGATCTGCGTTAATGCTGTATTGAGAAACAATACCCTAGTGGTTTGAGGTCCGTGCTTTTGCAACCCATGTCCTTCGAGGAACATGGCACTTACACCGAAACGCTTGCTGATCTGGTAAGAAGGTACAATTTCAAATGCGGCAAAACGCAACATTTCGGTAATCGTGGTTGTAGAACCGTTTTCTGTAATATTTCTGCGGACCAGTGAAAAAGCGGGATGTGCACCAACCCTAACACCAAACTTTTTTCTGTCCACCAACCTATACCGGAACCACCAAATCAGACCACCCTTGGAGGCATCGGGAACCAAGCGAATATCCGGTTCAAAGCTGAACCTCTTTTTCTGCCAGGCCAGGTTGACGATGGCAGCAGGACTGTTCAAAGAAAAGGTAGGGATGATGGAAAAGCCATTATTGGTAATACCAACAGAACCGGAAAAACCGGAGATACTATCGGCTGCACTTTTTTCCTGTGCGGCAAGTCCTAATCCTACAAACAACAGGCAAACGGTCAAAAATCTTTTTATCATCAGTTTCAGTAATTGGCCGCAAAATTGACGAATATCAGTCAAATGAACTTACAAATTTCAAGGAATTATTGTCTCATTTCAAGGCAAGGACTCAACTGCTGGGTACCGCAGTAATTCAGGAAAGATGGATCCCTACCAACCCACTCCAAAAGCCAACAAAATCCTCATGACCTGCATGATCGGACTTTAAATAAGGTCTAAATTTAACAAACACAATTTAAACCTATCAACTGACTCACTGTCTCTCTACAAACCCTGTGTCATGCGTTTCATATTACCACTCGTTGTTATCTGCTCACTGGCCTTTACTGCGGGAGAACATCCAAATCCTAAGCCACTTCGGATGCCCTATAAAAAAGCAGGCATGACAGAGAAAGAAGCGGCACTGCACCTGTTG
>JBDLTO010000439.1:0-6526 GCA_039805815.1 Bacteroidota bacterium
TCATACTTTGCGCCGGTATTGATTTTGCTTACCACATCTACGAGCTTTCCCAATGGAATTCCCCTGCCATAATCACGGATGGTTACCTCTTTTCCATTGAGCGTCAACTCAATATGTTTACCATGACCCATCATATGCTCATCAATACAATTGTCCATCACCTCTTTAAGCAACACATAGATACCATCATCCTGACTGCTTCCGTCTCCAAGCTTACCGATATACATCCCCGGCCTTAACCGGATATGTTCTTTCCAGTCAAGACTCCTGATGGAATCTTCATTATACTCGAAAATGTTATTGTCCTGTTGTTTTGCCATTTTTCTTGATCGGATAAATTGAATTGTTGTTACTTCCTTTTTCTTTGGGTCGCAAAGATAAAAGAATAGAAGCTGCATTGAACATGCAGATTTTCAACACCAGAATCTGAAATAGTTAGTTCATACCTTTCTTCAAGTTTGCAACCTGCTCCTGCAGGTTGTTAACCAGACTTGCCAGCTGACCTACATCCCAGCGCTGCTGTTGTGCAACTTTAGTTATTACCATTTGGGCCTGCCACAATTCCAGAATATCCCCGGCCTGAACTTCGTAGGGTTGATAGGCAGGATTATCACTGGTAAGGGTTACCCTACCTTTATCCTTTGCAGTTCTTGAAACGCGTTTATACACTATACCCTCACTCCTGCTGACAACGATACAGGGAGTATTGGCCTTAATTTCATCCAGGCACTCTGCTTTTTGTCCAACTATAATTGAACCACTTGGTGTTGGCAGCATACTGTCACCAATTATTTCAAAGGCCCGAAACTGACCGCTCCCCACCATAGGAAGGGTAAACGTATTGAGCTCATCAATAAATTCCTCATCGGCATACCCCGCAAGATACCCAGCAGCAGCTTTCATGGGAACAAAATGTATCTGATTAGTCGCTCCACCCATTTTTTGCTGTCTCCTCTTTGAGAGATAATTGGTATCCGACCCTGTAAGATCACTTCTAAGCAGATCATCCAAACTTATACCAAATTCATCACTTACAATTTCAAGTACATCCAAGCGGGGTTCTGCTCTTTCTTCTTCATAGGCACCCAAAAGAGATCGCTTTATCTGCAATTTCATAGCAAATTCCTCCTGGGTTAATCCTTTTAATTTTCTGAGATGTTTCAGGTTTTGTCCTGCAAATGACTGTGACATACTAATGAATTTGGAGCAATATACTAAATTATTTAGCTTTATATATTTTTTTGCTAACTTTTTTCATCCAATCACAAATGAGGATCCTGCTGCCTTGGTTTTAATGTCTTAATTTTAACATATAAATTGCTTCAGCATGACCAAAAAGGGAGGAAACAAAAAAGTTAAAAAAATTCCGATTATCCTGATTACCAATGATGATGGACTAACTGCACCAGGCATAAGAAACCTCGTGGAAGCTGTCAAGGACCTGGGAAGAGTTGTAGTTGTTGCCCCAGATAAACCCCAGTCTGGTATGGGGCATGCAATTACAATTGGTTTTCCGCTCAGACTCCACAAAACACATCTCATGGATGATGTGGAAGCCTGGTCTTGCAGCGGCACACCTGTAGATTGCGTTAAACTGGCTGTTGATAAGGTACTGCACCAGAAACCTGATATTTGTCTGAGTGGCATCAATCATGGAGCCAACCATTCCATCAATGTCATTTATTCTGGTACAATGAGTGCGGCGATAGAAGCATCCATTGAAAATATTCCTTCAATTGGCTTCTCATTGCTTGACTTCAGCCTGGAAGCTGATTTTACTGGAGCTAAAAAATATGCCCGCCTTATCGTTGAGCGGATGCTTTCAAAAAAGGCCGATAAACATACCTGCCTCAATGTTAACATACCTAAAGGAGACGCTGATCTTATAAAGGGCGTTAGGGTATGTAAACAAGCCTACGCAAAATACGAGGAAGATTTTCAGGAGCGCAAGGATCCTGGAGGTAAAAAATATTATTGGCTAACAGGAGAATTTAAAAACTTCGACAAAAGCAAGGATACTGATGTATGGGCATTGGAAAATAATTATGTTAGCGTTGTACCTGTTCAATATGACCTGACGAATTATGCCATGAAACAAAAAATTAAAAAAGATTATACCTGGTAATTATGCGAAGAGATAATTTTTTATTCGGGATGTTACTTGGATTTCTATTTCCTGTGATTAGCTTCTTCGGTTACTATTACTGGAAATTCAGCCTCTTTAGTTTCAGTGACTTCATAAGGGCTTTGTCTGATAACAGACAACTGATTACCGCAATCAGTATCCCCTGTTTACTTATGAATATCATTTTATTCACATTCTATATAAACGGAAAAAAAGATCAAACTGCCAAAGGAATATTTTCAATAACCCTGGCATATGCGCTTGGTGCCTTCATTTTTAAAACAATCGGTTAATCCCGCATAAACACACCATGAAGTATTACATCATCGCAGGTGAAGCATCGGGAGATTTACATGCAAGCAGACTCATCAGGGCCATAAAACAACAAGATGCTGACGCAATTTTCAGGGTCTGGGGTGGAGACCTGATGGCAGCTGAAGGTGCTGTGATCGTAAAACATTTCAGAGAACTTGCTTTTATGGGGTTCATTGAGGTTGTAGCCAATATCCGGACGATCCTAAATAATATGAAATTCTGTAAAAGAGATTTATTGGCATTCAAGCCTGACCTGCTCATTCTGGTTGACTATCCGGGTTTCAACATCCCAATTGCCAAATTTGCCCATACCCATGCATTCAAAACTGCTTATTATATCTCACCTCAGGTATGGGCCTGGAAAGAGGGCCGCGTTAAAACCCTCAGAAATGTCATTGATAAAATGCTTGTGATTCTGCCTTTTGAAAAGGATTTTTATGCAAAATGGAACTACCAGGTTTCATATGTAGGGCATCCACTGATTGAGATCATCGAAGGTTATAAAATGAATAAAACTGATCATAACCTTCGTAAAAAACTCAATATACCTTCAGATAAAAAAATTGTAGCGATTCTGCCCGGCTCGCGAAAGCAGGAAATTCAGAAAAAACTGCCTGTGATGTTACAGGCAACCAAAGACATGAAAGATGTAGTGTTTGTGGTTGGTCAGGCTCCAAGTTTACAAGATTCACTTATTGAGTCATATACCAATAGATTTAGTGCGGTTCGGGTACTCAAGGGTGATACCTACGGACTCCTCTCCATTGCTGATGCTGCTGTTGTAACATCAGGTACTGCTACACTGGAAACTGCCTTATTCGGCATTCCTGAAGTGGTATGTTACAAAGGATCTCCAGTTTCCTACGCCATTGCAAAGCGTGTAATCAAAGTAAAATTTATTTCCTTGGTCAACCTGATCATGAACAAACCAGTTGTAAAGGAATTGATTCAAGACGAGATGAATGCAGCAAATATTAATTCAGCAGTGCGAGAAATACTCTTTAACGATGAAAAAAGAGCGGAAATGATTTCCGCATTCAATGACCTTAAATCTCTTTTGAAAGCTGGCGGTAATGCTTCAGAAAAAGCAGCAAAAGAAATTAAGGAAATGCTAGAATGAGGTTAAAGATTCTATTTCTTCACGAAATATTTTACAATCATCACAATTATGGCAAATAAAAATAACAGGAGTGAGATTCTGTTTATCCCATGCATGTATCTTATCCAAGGTGTATTTGGAACATCTTCATCTTTTTTCCGAAGGTACAGGTAGGTGGCTATTTGTTTCAGAACTCCCATAATTTAAAAATATTATTCCAAATTTAACTGCTTTCCTTAAATCTGTTTCATTTTGTTAAACTGCCAGTAAACTGCAACCTCTGATATCACAATTATCTACCCTTCCAAGCAGTTCAAATCCCCCGCCTGGTGAAAACCTTCCCAGGTCATCGGTTGCAATAAAAGCCTGTGTATGTATATTAGCCAGGTCGATAATGTTTATGATGCCTGTCCGACCTGGATATTGATTGGCATGCCAAATTTCAAAGGGATCATCAGGCGATCTCAGCAAAACTTTCAGAGTTGAGGAAGGCCGGAAAATTCCATCCCGAACAGCATAAGCCTGAGACTGAAGCTCAGTCATACCATATTCTGCATGAATTTCCCGCACCCCCAGCTTTTCTTTGAGCAAGGCATGCAATTCAGCTCTCGTAACCTCCTTTTTCCTACCCTTCATGCCTCCGGTTTCCATCACAATTACATGCTTTAATGCAAGATCATATCTTTCTGCAAGGTCCATCAGGGCATAGGTTACACCTAACAGTATTACCTGCTGCGACTCACTCTCAAGCTTTGACAACTGAGCTACAAGCTCACCAAAGTTATTCAGATAAAACCCATTTTCCGGATGGCCACTTTCCTGCATTAAATATGCAGCCATGGCTACCAGAGAAGAATTCCCTTTCTCCAGATAAGATGGTAGCAAGGCTAAAAAACAATACTGACCGGGATCACCATAAACCTCCCTGAAATTTACAAGGGTATTATCCAGATAATGTTTCAGGCTATATATGCCATGTTTACTGTTTATACTACCAGTAGTACCGCTGCTTTCAAAAATTGTTTCCGGCACAAAAGAACCCGTTTGCAATAAATGGGTTTTAAAAAAAGATATGGGCAAAAAAGGGATCTGCAAAATGTCATTAACCTCATAAACATTTATGCCCAGGTGGTTGAGAAATTTCCGGTAAATCTCATTGTCAATACCCTGTCTTCTAAATAGCGCAATGGCAGCATTCCTGAATTGCTCCTCGCCATGCTGGGTTAAAGGTTCATTAAAATGATGGGCAGCAAATAGGTTATTCAAAATGAATCGGTTAATTTTGAAAGACAACAAAGGTACATGACAAAACAGTTCATTCCCCTTTTATTGATTCTTGCAGCTTTCTCTTGCGCCAAAGAATCGTTTCAGTCAAAGCCAACTTTATCTATTAAAAGTGTAAGTGGAACCCAGGTTCCCGCAGGCAGTGAGCTCCAAGTAACCATGCGCTTAACAGATAAGGAAGGGGATTTCATTGATACAATCTGGGTTCAGAAAAAAACCACCAGATGCGTTCAGAGTAATTTCATTGATTCATTCCTCTATCAAATACCAGCTGAAACCCCCCGGATAAAAAATTTTAGCGCTGATGTCACCATTACTTTTGACGTGGTTGCATTACAGCCGAAATGTCCAAGAAATGATACGGCCACTTTCAGCTTCTGGATGAAAGATGAAAAAGGAAATATTAGCGACACTGCAAAAACACAACAAATTATCATCGCAAGATAATCTGATCAAATCAAGCTTCTATCATGGCAAAAGGAACAAAAAGTCAGTCCAAACAATCCATCAGCAAATCAGCCCTGTCATTTTTAAAGGAATACATCAATACCCCTTCTCCTACAGGTTTTGAATCAGGCGGACAAAAACTTTGGATGAATTACATCCAGCCCCATGTGGATGAGATTTTTACAGACCCATATGGAACAGTTGTAGGTGTCATCAATCCCAATGCCAAGTTCAAGGTTGTAATCGAGGCCCATGCAGATGAAATAAGCTGGTTTGTAAACTATATTGCCGACAGCGGATTAATCTACCTAAAACGGAATGGTGGTGTTGATCATCAGATAGCACCTGGAAAAAGGGTTCTGATACATGGCAAAAAGGGTGCTGTGAAAGCTGTCTTTGGATGGCCTGCCATTCATACCAGATTGGGAGGGGGCGAAAGAAAAGATCCTCAGCCGAGCGTTGAAAACCTTTTTCTCGATTGTGGGGCAAAAAACAAAAAAGAAGTAGAAGCACTAGGAATTCATATCGGTTCAGTAGCTACCTATGAGGAAGGTTTTGATGAACTGGCTTATGATTACTTCATTGGCAGGGCCATGGACAACCGGATAGGTGGTTTTATGATAGCAGAGGTAGCCCGTTTAATCAGGGAAAATAAAAAGAAATTACCTTATGCGCTTTATATTGTTAATGCAGTACAAGAAGAAATTGGCCTTAGAGGCGCCGAAATGATCGCCCGTCGGATTAAACCTGATGTAGCCATCATTACTGACGTTACGCATGACACAACAACACCTATGGTCAACAAAATCATTGAAGGTGATGTTGCCTGTGGAAAGGGTCCTTCACTGGCGTTTGGTCCTGCTGTCCACAACAAATTGCTGAGCTTGGTAGAAAACGTTGCAGAAAAGAAAAAAATACCCTTGCAGATGAGGACGGTCAGCAGGAGTACGGGAACAGATACTGACTCTTTTGCTTATGCGAATGATGGTTGCCCCTCAGTATTGATCTCAATCCCACTGAGATATATGCATACCACCGTAGAAATGTTGCACAAGGATGACATAACTAGTACAATTCAATTGATGTATGAAACATTGCTTGAATTGAATCCTGACACCAACCTGAGTTATTTTTGACTTGAATCCGAAAAACCAATTGCAAATGACAATTGTTGCTGTGTGATGGAACGCTGATTATGAGATCTTGAATACTGAAAACAAAGTTTTTTGTGTTTCATGGCAATACCATAACTGAAA
>JBDLTO010000440.1:0-3335 GCA_039805815.1 Bacteroidota bacterium
TACTTCAAACGAAAAATCGACCATTGGAATTACCCCCCAAATCCTGATATAAACTCTTTAACATCTAAAAAAATGAACAATTGAGAAATGGATTTATTTAACTGTGATATATGGCAAACAGCAATACCAAATAAATCCATTCCTTGATCCAATTTCAGTAAGAAGATGATCAGGTATAACAACACCACAATATTCATAATCTTGCGTATTCATTATTGTAAAATCTATGTGATTGCCATTAGAGTCCATATTCCAAGCATGACTAATTTCATATTTTGTAATCTTATTTTTAATAACTCCTTCAACATATTCAAATCCCTCGTTTCTCTTTCTAATTGAATTATGGTAACAGTTGCCTACTTTCATTTTCTTATTTTTTTTACTAGGAGGATTGACTATAAAATATTTACCGGCTTTCTTTAGTGCTCTTAATGCATATTTGACTTTAACTTCATTATCAGCACCAAATTTATGAAGGTGAATGATTTCACGGTTTCTTCTTTTGAATTCTCTCTGATTGATAAGAGTTAATTTCATATTATTAATTTATTTGATATAAATCAAAAGTGTAATGCCCCCTAAATGACTAGACTTATTTGCAGCCAAACCGTACTGGCAGTTTTTTCTACCACAACTCAGGATTAAGCAATCTTTGAACTTGATCATCATTCAACTGAATGAAATCAGAAATACTTCTCTCATAAATCAATTCTTGAACTTTCCTTGGTAATTCAAATTTAATTTGCTCACGACATCTAAAACCGTGTTGAGATTTTGCCCAATTTTCATATTTCGCATCAAAATTATCACTATTGAAGTCGTCGTAAAATTTTGGCCATGTGTTCATCCCTTGTTCCTTCAGGAAAGCCTTTTCGCTCTGTTCACTAGTTAAAGTTTCCTCTACCAGATACATCTGCTGTTCCCAATCCCATTCATCAGGAATGTATTTTTCTATTACTGCTCCAAGGTGATAATAGGCATTTATATTCAGGAAACGCTTGGCGAGCATTTTGTCTATCTGCATGTTCAAAAGTAATCCTGCACCTGTTTCTTTTCCGAAACCCATTTGTGAAAATGGAACAAAATGCTCCTTTAGGTCATGACCAAAATAAATGATGCCATTTTCCGCTAAACAATACAAAGACGAATAATTCATGTTTTAAATTTTAAATTGTTCAATAATGTTGACTGTTTCAATACCACCAGATCTGTTAACGCACCACCCTATTCGACATTGGTTGATCCTTACATTGCCGCTGAGAAACTCCTGAATGACCTCCTCTCCTTCATGACTGCTTATATCAATTACAAGATCAGCGTTATATTGAATATTATCAGACAGGATTAAGTCATAATGCCATACAGTTTGGCCCGTTTCTGTATTCTCGATATTATCAAGTAAAAAAAACCCGTAACCCTGATTAATTAACGTTGCTTTGAAATCATTCACATTCATTTGAGCTCGTTTGTTTTGGTGAAAAATTGTCTCTCGTTTGGTGGAATCACAGGTGTATCAATGAGATCATATAAATTTTCTTCCTCGGGAACTGGAATAAGTTGTTCACTTCTCCATATGTGAGCATGTTTCAGCTCATATCCCCTAGATTTTAGCATAGGAATTATATAACCTACATTGTGTTCATGCGGACCTGTCCGGATTACCTTTTGATATCCAAAGTTTTCATAGCCGGCAACAAATAAATCAAAAGGAATTCTTCTAGGACCAAAAAACTGAACCATGTGTCCATAGTCTTCAAGGCCTCCCTTTACCACGTTAAATTGATTGATAGCTTTGATAAGCTCGTTACCTGCAGCGATTTTTGAGGGTTGTTTATCGAAAAGAATACCTTGCTCCACTCCTTTAGGGATCAAAAGAAGCTCCACGTCACCGACAAATTCTTTTCCTCTCCTCAAACTTCCCAGCCACTCAATACGTTGACAATGAGGCGCTAATGTATTTAAAACTGATTCTGCATGTGGTAAAACCAGTGCCCCTGGTAATTTATTTTTCATGTTTAAGATGTTTTTTGAAATATCGCGACACCATCGACACCATCGTCACAATAGTGACGAAAGTGCCGGAAGTGCGCTATTTTGTTCAACTATCTGTTGGCATAAACGAGTCGACCATAATTACGTCGAACAATCGTAAATCCATTCTGCCTTAATCGATCAGAAAAAACTCTATTGGAACAAGAAACAAGACCATTTTCCTTACAATATGTCCTGTACAGATCATATAGATCTTTCAAAGGCAGCAGGTCTGTGGCAGAAACCGTTAATCCAATATCCTCGATAAATAGAGCAACAGAATCTGATTGCTTGCGGTATTTTTCAACCATCTCGTCGATACCTGCAGAGTGAGTGAACCCGTGTTGTTCTAGCAACCGCTGCAACCCTTCCAGCACCCAATTAAAAACCCCTGCCAACTCAGATTCGATAATCTCCTGAGCCAGTCTAGGATTGCGTTTTTCAACCGGAACTGTGTGGTCAAATGGAATAATTATGAAACGCCTGAAAAATCCTGATGTCATTTCAGCATCTTTTGGCAACACGTTGGTATTAAACGCAAGCTTTGGAATGTCATACAGTATGAAGGGATTCCCATATGGCCGTCGTGCTTCAACTGGCTCACCGGATGACAAGGCTTTGAACATGGCAGTATCGTGAATTGCGGCTCCTATTTCTGGAGCCCAGTTTATCAGCTTACCAGTCAAGTCAGAGCGATGGTAACCTTTATCATCGCACAACGCTTTTATTGAATAATTACTGACGTTTTCACGACCCAATACTTCACAAAGCACCTGGTAAACAACGCTTTTTCCATTGGCACCTCCACCAAAAAGAATCAAGGCCTTTTCGAGTTTTAAAGTCTGGTTACTAATGAAGCCACTTGCAGTAAATTCAGCAAGTACCATTTGCATAGTAGGATCGGGTAAAACCACATTTAAAAAAGCCTGCCACTTGTGATATGAAGCACTCGGATCAAAGGGATAATTCAACTTGTAAAACATTGCACGGTGTGCGCTATGTGACTCTAATCGGACTCCAGATGATGTGATTACAATTGTACCATTATCAAGGTTAATCAATGTTTCTCCGAGGTTTCTTGACGGAGGAGGAAAGTAAGCTTTGCTGTCAAACTGCTTGGTCAAACTTTCTATGAACTGGTAATATTGAGCAATAAATTTGTTCACCCCCATTTCCAAAGCAGATTTTGAAAGAAATGCTTTTAAAACAGGTTCCGGGATTCGCTCATAGTGTTTTCCCGTGTAGATACAATAGCTGCCTTCATGCTTGATAATTGGAACTTTCAGCAAGTTTGCTGTTTCCAA
>JBDLTO010000441.1:0-5742 GCA_039805815.1 Bacteroidota bacterium
CCCCCCGCAACCTGGTGTATAAATAACTGGCAATCAATACAATGAAAACCCTTTGTATTGGGTATCCCTGCTGTTAGATCCGATATGCACTTTAAACCTGCCTGCTTCTGATACCCACTTGAGTTCGGCATTCCAAAATTTAAGCATGTCAGCATCAATCCTGAAATCTATCTTTCTGCTTTCACCTGCCTTGAGGAATACTTTTTGAAAGCCTTTCAACTCTTTAGCAGGCGGTGTAATGCTTCTGACCTCATCCTCAATGTATAACTGTATTACCTCAGCGCCATCCACCGAACCTTTATTGCTGACCGTAACGGTTGCGGTAATAGCACCACCGGGTGTTAATTTATCAGCACTAAGTTTCAAATCACTGTATTCAAACTGAGTATAGCTCAAGCCATAACCAAAAGGGAATAGGGGTTCATTGGGTATGTCTAGGTATTTGCTGGAAAATTTATTATTTGGATCCTGAGGCCGCCCGGTAGTTTTTTGAGAGTAATACACAGGAATCTGACCTACAGCATACGGAAAGGACATGCTGAGCTTACCGGAGGGGTTGACATCACCATACAACACATCAGCGATGGCGTTTCCGGCTTCAATACCGGCATGCCATACCTGCAATACCGCAGCAGCACCTTCAATGGCACCCGTCAGCACCAATGGCCTGCCGCTCATCAGCACCACCACTACAGGCTTTCCGGTCTTGTACAAGGCCTGCAACAACCGCTGCTGGCTTGCAGGGAGAGTAATATCGCTGCGACTGGCAGCTTCGCCGCTCATCTCTGAGGCCTCTCCCACAACTGCAACTACCACATCAGATGAACGGGCAATGGCTATTGCCTCTTCCATCATTGCCTCGGGAGAACGTTTGTCGATGTCTACACGCAAGCCAAATACATTCGCTTTTTGGGCAAGCAGTGTATCATCTGTGATGTTGGCACCTTTGGCAAAAGCAAGGTTGACCGCATTAGTAGCTTTTGATTGCATGCCGTTCATTACTGGGACCGACATCTGCGGATCGCCGCTCACAGCCCAGGTTCCGAGCATATTACTCCTGTCATTGGCGAGTGGTCCGATCAACGCCACCCGCTGCATGCGCTTGAGCGGCAAGGCATTATTTTCGTTTTTCAACAATACAAATGACTCCGACGCAATCTTTCTGGCAAAGGCCCTGTTGGCGGGTGTGAGAATTTCCTGTTTGCCACGCTCGAGATTGATATACCGGTAGGGATCAGTGAAAAGTCCGAGTTTGTACTTGGCTTCAAGCACCATCCGGCAGGCCCGGTCGATGTCGGCAAGACTGATTTTCTTTTCCTGCAAAGACTTCTTCAAGGTGGAGAGATAGCCCTCTCCAACCATATCCATATCCAAGCCTGCCTTGATGGCCAATGCCGATACAGCCTGCAAATCACCAAGGCGGTGGTTGCTCATTTCATTGATGGATGTGTAGTCGCTCACAATCATCCCCTTGAATTTCCATTCACGACGCAGCAAATCAGTGAGCAGCCATTTGTTACCTGATGCCGGCACACCATCCACATCATTGAAGGAACTCATGATGGTAGCTACACCGGCATCCACTGCGGCCTTATAAGGTGGTAGGTACTCGTTGTACATCTTGTTGCGACTCATGTCTACACTGTTATAATCCCTGCCTCCTTCTGAAGCTCCATAAAGAGCAAAATGCTTGACACAGGCAAGCAGGGTGTATGGACCTGCCAAATCGTTTCCCTGATAACCCAACACCATGGAACGTGCAATCTGGGAACCCAGGAAAGGATCTTCACCAGACCCTTCTGCAACCCTTCCCCAACGCGGATCACGGGCGATATCCACCATCGGTGAAAAGGCCCAATTCAATCCGTCGGCCGTTGCCTCTTTTGCGGCAAGGATGGCGCTCTGCCTGATCAGCGCAGTATCCCAGCTGCAGGAAATACCCAGTGGAATAGGGAAGGTTGTTTTATGCCCGTGTATGACATCAGATCCAAACATCAAGGGTATTTTCAAACGGGAATGGGTCATCACCAAATCCTGTGCCTGTTTGACCTTTTCTGTACCAATGACACCAAACAAACCGCCAACTTTTCCCGACTTGATTTTTCCTTCCACATCAGTACTGACAACCGAACCCGTGGGAATGCCCCAACCCGGCGTAATCAGGTTGAGCTGACCAATTTTCTCTTCGACAGTCATCTTAGACATGAGTGTGTTGATGAATGTATTCATCTTCGCATCCTGTGCCCAAATGATGGAGGTGCCCGTCACCAATACCATCAACAAAACATATTTTTTCATGTGTCAAATTTTAAAAAGCTTACTTGTGCCTCTTCCCTTCTACCTACTCCACCCTCATCACCTTACTGGAAACCGAAATGCCATGTTCATTCACCGCTTCTATCCTGTAATAATATGTCTTCTTGAGATCCATACCCTTGTAATAATAGTCGTTGG
The DNA here is from genome assembly GCA_039805815.1 of Bacteroidota bacterium. Taxonomy (GTDB): domain Bacteria; phylum Bacteroidota; class Bacteroidia; order Chitinophagales; family Chitinophagaceae; genus Pollutibacter. The sequence continues at coordinate 2,455 of JBDLTO010000441.1, forward strand.
CATCATGCACCATAATGGAAGTGTATAGCTTGTCGGGATCGGTGCCGAGATAAATATTGTAAGCATAGGCATTGTCTACGGGCGACCATTTCAACCAGGCACTGCGTTTGTCCTTTTCGGTCCTCAAAACCACAAAATCTCTTACAGGATCTGGCTTGCGGCCATGTCCATTGCCAAAAACACGAAGACCACTAATGGCAAATTTTCCCGATGGCACTGAAATGTTTTCCAGGCGGATGTACCTGGTTTCAACCTGTCTATCAAGTTCAATGTAGTCATGCGGTACGTCCTGGTTGTTGGCGGACTTATCAATGAGCAGCTTCCACTCTTTACCATCTGTAGAATGGTACAATTTATACCTGTGTCTTTGTCCGATGGTTTTTCCAAGAAAAGCTGCATCCTGATCGGCATAGTTAATTTGGATCGCCTTGACGGCAGATACTGCTCCTAAGTCAGATTGTATCCACTCACCGGCATCACCACTTGCTGCACTCCAATAGGTTTTGATGCTTTCGTCCACAGCGTTGTTGGCGTTGTACAGACTGCCTAGAACGGAAGAAACCATCACCGGTTTTTTGTAATTGAGTAACATCCAACCGGTGAACCTACTTTTGGCATGGTCAACCGTGTCTCCGGGCAGGTAGTGTGGGTAATCTCCAAATGCCGTGTTGCAATACATCACACCGTCATTATCGAATCCTGCTGGCCAGATGCCAAGCCTGCGTTCAAAATTATTTTTCACCCCTATGGCAATGGTGGATACATGCCAATATTTACTTTGATTGTCTTGGAAAGTGGCTCCATGTCCCGCTCCCCGGGCGAATCCCCCGGCCTTAATGCTCAGGGGGTCAGACTGGTTCTGCACATAATCAAGCGGACCATTTCCAACAGCAACACCATCGGCATAACCACTGAACTCTGTTCCGGGAGCAGCATACTGGAAATAATATTTACCCTTGTGCTTGGTCATCCATGCGCCTTCAATGAAACCATCCAAAAAGGTGTCATCCATATATTCTCCGAAGCGGTGCCATCCGTATCTCCAGCTTTCGAGTCCGAACATCTCTTTCCGCGTTCCAATTGGTTGAAACGTCTTCCTATCTAGCTCTATACCATAAAGCGGCCAGCGGTTGCTGCTGCCGTTGTACATGTAAAACCGACCATCATCATCCGTAAAAAAAGCAGGATCCCATCCTCCAATATCAACAGAGTCAATGAGCGGTTTCCAGGTGTCTTTCTTGGGATCGGTACTCATCCATAGTGTAAAATTTTTGGAATAGGTTGATCCGAAAACCAACATGGTATCGCCAACAATACCCACTGCTGGTGCACACAACTCGTCGTACACATTGTTCCAAGGTCTCAAAAAGCGGCGGGATACAAAATTCCAATTGCTCATGTCACTGCTCCACCAGTAGCCCCACTGGTTGGTACTAAAGAGGTAATAATCACCTTTGTAGTTAACGATCACCGGATCTGCAGTGGCCCTGTGTTTGCCCCAAGTGGAAAAATTGGGTATTGGGGTATACCCGTAGTCGATATTGATGGGGTTGCAATAGGTCTTTTGCTGTGCATCCACAGTCATCACCGAAAACGCAATTACAGCAAAGAGCATGAATCTTTTCATATATGGCTATACAATTGTGCCTTAAAGATACGGTGAAGAAAAACCCAATGCTTTCATTCCCCTTTTTATTTCAGGGCAACCAACCAGCAGTTTCCATACCAAACCGCTGCGGTGATTCTCAATCATAACCACTTGCGGCAGTTGGTCAATGGCCAATCCAGCCTGGGTAAACCAAAGGTCATGGATGGAAAAGGCATCAGAAAATCCCCATTCCCCCCAAATCCTGTCTCCCATTTTGTAGTAGAAAAACTTGAGTGCATCCATGCTTTCCACAGGCGTAAAAGGCATGGAAGTGATGGCAGCCGTTGGAGAAATCACGCCAATGTCTTGCGTTGGACTGTTCGCGGCATACCCATCCTTGATGTCACTGGCGGTCAACCCCCAGCAATCGGCCCCATACCCGGCAAATCCTTTGGGATTCTCCTTGCAATAGGCATGATTGATGCGGGAATGATTCACCGTTTGTAATCCATAGTCGGCATAGGCATCTTTCAAACCGCGGGGGTCAATGCCCAAAAAAGTGTATTGCGACAAAAACAGGGGACCTCCCAATGGAGGACCTAATGGCAAAGGCAGGCCGTAATGATTTTGGTTGGTGACCATAGCGCCGGACCTAGCAAATCCGTTAGTATATACTTCTTTGGGAATAGGATCCGTATTGGATGAGGCTGCGAGGATATAAGTGATCAGCGCTTCATTCCATCCCTCGATTTTCAGGTTCATATCCCAATTGTAACTCGGGCTCCAATGCCAATACAAAACCTGCTGGGCATTTCTCCTGAACCACGACCACTCCACCGCATTCCATAAAGCATTGATATCTGCCACCAACCTGACTTCTGCAGGATCGTTGCCATTGAAATACTCCCGTGCAGTAAGCAATCCAGCCATCAGGTAGGATGTCTCCACCAGATCGGCGCCATTGTCTTTCGTGCTGAAAGGAATGGTTCTTCCGGTAACACCATGCAACCAATGAGAAAAAGCCCCATGAAATTTTTCAGCCTTCAAAGTCAGGAAAGAAACTATTTTCTGCATCCTTTCCAGTCCCTCAGATCGGGTGATGAATTTCCTTTCAATGGCAACAGGAATACACATGATACCAAAACCTGTACCACCGGTAGTAATTACATCCGGCGTCAGGTTTCTTTCCTTAGCCATTCCGGAAACAGGATGACCGAATTGCCAAAAGTAACCAAAGGTCTTGCGTTGCACCATATCCAAGAGTTGCCCGTCACTTACCCGAACAAACTTGTCTGAAGAATCAACAACTGTTTGCATGGCAAGGGTGCGAAAAGTGCCAAGGTTCAACCCACTTACCGATTGCAATTGTGAACTGATGTTCAACGTATAAGCAGTCAACCCTTTCATCGGCAAAGACATTTTGAGTTGAATCTCCTTGTCGCCATTGGCGTAATTGAATTGCATTGGATGGCTGTTGCCTACAGCATCAGTGAGGTTGATGGATTGGGATGCGCTTTCCTTTTTTATGGCAGTTGAAAATTCAAGGGTGATGGTTGCCATCCGGTCAACCTGCCTCAACAATGATCCCGTAGTTGGTTGGCCATCGACCAGCAATTTGGTGAGGGTTATCACTATCGGATCTGGACCGCCCGTTTCAAGTGATGACTTCTTCTTGCAACTTGCCAATGCAACCAGCAACA
>JBDLTO010000442.1:0-7462 GCA_039805815.1 Bacteroidota bacterium
TTATTGGTTTGCCAACATGGCGATCGAAGAATAGCCATGATGGATGCTCAACTCAACGCTCCTGAATCCAAATTTCTTACAGTTGCGGATACCTATAAAGGTATGAGACTGAACAGTCCTAATGATCTTTTGATAGTAGCTAACGGAGATCTTTATTTCACTGACCCCAGCTATGGTTTTGAGAAAGGTTCAAAAGACTCTAAAAAAGAATTGCCTTATCAAGGTGTATACAAAATGAATTCCTCCGGAAAAGTAATGCTACTGACTGACTCTATTGAGTCTCCAAATGGAATAGGTATATTCCCTGATGGTAAAACAATGTTGATTTCTAATTCAGATGACAGAAAAAAACGCTGGTATTCCTATGATATCTCGACAGATGGTACGCTGAGCAATGGCAGAATATTTTATGATGCAAGCAACGAAATAGGAGAAGGATTGTGTGATGGATTTAAAATTGATGCCAAAGGAAACGTTTTTGCCACAGGTCCAGGTGGAATATGGATCTTCAATCCAAAAGGAAAATTGTTAGGCAAAATAAAAATTAATGGAACTAGTGTCTCCAACTGCGCATTTAGCTCAGATGGTAAAACTATTTATCTCACAGCAACAAAATATTTACTGAGAATCAAAATGCGATAATCGTTATACCAATATTACTTGATCAAGGATTATCGCTGGTCATCATCTCCCATTACATCATAGCCCCGCCATTTAAATGATTTAGCCAATCCTGAAGCGCTTGGCCAGGCAATCTGGTGTTGCTCACTGGCTACCCATTTTCTTCTGTTCTCTTCTGTATCAAAAGAAATTTGGATTTGGTAATTATACTCGGTTGGTTCAGCTTGTATCGCTTTAGCAACTTCATCCGGAAAAAGCCGCAATAATTTAGACCCCAGATAACCCTGCTGAACTGTCATAGCAGGAACATAAACAGAATGATACATTTTCTCAAAAGCTTCTGCTTTTTCTTTTGGAACTATAAATTCCATCTGCAAAGCCATTGCTTTGGGTTTTAATGGATACTTATTTAAACTATATTTTTTTTCATTGGATACAGCAACCCCAATGACCAATAATTCCAGCCCCTCTTTGTCATTACTGGCGATTGAAATTTTTTCTCCCAGTTTTACAAAAAAAGCATCATCTGGACCAACGCTCTTTTTTTCATTTCCTATTGAAAGTGTTCCATTTCCCCTAACAACATAATAAACTTCTTCAATTGCTTCAATTTGTCTGAGGCCCGTTGCACTGTCCGCAGGAATAATCAAATGGTCTACATGATTCCAAGTTGTGCTGAATATATCCGGACCAAAAACACGCCGGGAAAGAACAGTATTTCCAGACTCCAGCAGCTTGGCCGATCTGAGTTTATTTTTTTCTAATTGACTTGAAACAAAAATTGGAATCGGATCCAAAACAGCTCCAACACGAGCATCTCCGAGGTCAAAGTTATCTGACCTTCCTTTTGATTGGCTGACAGCAAAATTCATCCATCGAACCGGCTCATTCGATGAATTATAGATCGCATGTGCATCCCCCATTTTGCAGGGCACAACTGCAGGTGCTTTAATTTTTGAAGTTCTCCCATTAATGGTAAATTCAGCTTCTCCATTGAGCAACACATACATTTCTTCAATGGTATGATGAAAATGATGCCCAATGCCAGATTTAGCTGGTATAACGCCCGAATGCAAATAGAGAAAATTGGTCGAAAGATCTGTCCGCCCAATCAATTGTGTGAATGCGATTTGTCCGGCTCCTGCATGCACAGCCGACAAATTCCTATAATTTGCAGGATTATTGTGAACAACGCGTCCATTTGCAGGTTGAGCCATTGTGGCCAATGCATGAAACAGGAATAAAGTTGCAATCGTTTTTTTCATATTAATCCAATGTTTAAAATCATTTGAGCAATATTGAGGCGTAAAATTCAATTTCTATCTGGCAGAGCAAAAACTACATACCCTTTTTTCATGGCGCCGGACCTAACAGAATGATTATAGCTATCTGGACTAAAATTCCCACTGGCATTTACCACTAAAAACGGCTTCCCTTTGTAGGCATACATAATGGGTTGTCCAAGCACTTCATTGCTCAGTGTGGTTTCCCATAAAACTTTTCCATTATTGGCATCAAAAGCATAGAGCTTACCCCCTTTACCAGTTGCAAAAACCAAACCTGTTGAAGTAACCACCATACCTTTTCTAAGTGCTCCTCCAGGGGCTCCCTTTGACTTATCACCCTTGACATAAGCAGAATCTTCACCAATAGGCATTCTCCATTTTATCGTTCCCTTATTAAGATCGTATGCAAATAATGATGACCAGGGGGGAGAGCCCAATCCCATCCACTCTGTCCCATAATCAGTTATGTATCGACTTTCTGGATGGGTCACGTCTTCAGGATATTCAGCCATCGGTGACTTTGCATCAATGTCTGGTTTGACATTAGCACCACCCGAATCAACGATTGGACCAACAACTTTTTTTACATCCATTCTTCTACCCGGAAAATTGGCACTTCGTGGAATACCTCCCATGTAGCGGAACAATGCACTCATCGATTGTTCATCAACATGCGTAATCCCAGGCATCCGTCCTCGTCCATTCAACACAATACTTTTGAATTCATCATAAGGCAGTCGCTGTCCAATATTCACCAAAGACGGTCCAACCAGTCCCTGCATTTTATCACCGTGACAAGACATACAATTAGCTGTAAAAAAACCTTTTACCTTTTTGAGGTCATTCTCAGTCAAGTCAATTTTAGGTGGCTCTACTTTATTTAACTTGTAAATCGATGCATGTTCCTGAGTGAGAATATACAGCATACCATTCTGAGGATCGGAGGCTGTATTCCCGTAGTTTGCTCCTCCCAATGCACCAGGCATGGTAATGGTTTCATGTTTATCTGAGAGGGGAAAATAAAGTCCTGATTGGGCTGCGTCCAGTCTAAAGAGCCATTTCTTCCTGATACTGTCCGGTAAGTATGGATTCAATGAAGTTTTAGTAACTTCATGGGCTGTAAAACTTGGCAGCGAGGTAATAGGTTGGGTCAGCCAGGCTTTCTCTCCAGGCATTTTACTGATAGGAAAGGACTTTTCTTCTATGGGAAATAAAGGAACACCAGTTTCACGATCGAAAACAAAAACGAATCCATGCTTGGTAGCAATGGCAACGGCATCCACCGGCTTTCCCGCTTTTTGGATAGTAATTAATTGTGGTGCAGAAGTTAGGTCATAATCCCAAATATCATGGTGCACTGTCTGATAATGCCATTTTCTTTTGCCAGTCTTGACATCTAAAGCAACCAGCGAGTTACCAAACAAGTTGCTACCCAACCTATCGGCTCCATAAAAGTCATAGGTTGGTGAACCTATTGGCAAATAGACAATTCCCCTTTCCTGATCAACTGTCATTTCCCCCCAAACATTTACGCCACCTACATACTTATAAGCATCCTTGGGCCATGAATCATAACCAAATTCACCTGGATGAGGAATTGTATGAAATATCCATTCAAGCTTACCCGAAACAACATTGTATGCCCGAATATGACCAGGAGCTGAGAAATAACCTTCACCCGGAGCTGAACCAATTATCAGCAGATCATTATAAATGACACCTGGCATCATCGACTGCATTCTTCGGATAGAAGTAGGCTCCCGATCCAAACCTATCCGCATATCCACATAACCACTATCTCCAAAACTAATGATAGATTTTCCGGTAACAGCATCAATTTCCTGAATGGAATTATTCAGTGTAAACACCAGTCGCTTGTCCTTTTTATCTTTACTTTCCCAGTAATTAATTCCTCTCCTTGAAATTCCCTGAAGATTTGTATGAATCCATATTTCTTTACCTGTCAGGACACTCAATGCAATGAGCGAAGAATTTTTCCCGTATACATACATCATCGTATCAACTACAATGGGCTGAAACATATAGGGGATATTATCTTCAGTTGAATAAGTCCATGCTACCTGGAGTTGACTAACATTCTCCTTATTAATTTGAGCTGTATTAAAATATTTCGACTGATCAGGGCCACCACCATATTGAGACCAAGTGGCATGTTCGGAATCCGGCTTCTCTGTACTCCAGCTCAATGCAACATATAAACCAGCAAATACAAAAATTCCTACAGATATTTTAACAAACAATTTTTTATGATTCATTTTAAAAGTATAAATATTACGCTTTGCTCATTACTCAACATGCATCAAATACTAATCCTTAAATAAAAGCTGCGCGAAATTAAACAGGTTATTTCTCCATACAGGCCATGTATGGCCTCCCGGGTATTCACTGTATTGGTATTTCACATTCATCTCATCAAATTTGGAAAGCATCACTTTACAATTATTATAAGCAATATCAGTTTTACCCCCCATGGCAATCCAAAAACGCTTTAAGTTGTTGTTAATGTTCGACGCATTGGCTTTCATGAAAGTATACTGCGGTTCAGACAACTCAGGTTGATTGGCCCACCAACCTGAACTGAAAACCCCCAGGTATGCAAACATGTTGGTATTTCTTAAACCCGCATACAGTGTTTGTAATCCTCCCATGGATAACCCAGCCAATGCTGAATTTCCGCTGCCTTTTGCCACTCGAAAATTACTCTCCACTACCGGCATCAGAGCCTCTTTTAATTCCCTTTCAAAGAGTTGCAACGACTGTTCACGAAATCCAGCAATTCCTCCACTACTTAAATTGCCATCCATCATTACAACCAGCATTGGTTTGGCTTTTTTTGTGGCAATAAGGTTATCCATGATCAAATCGGTTTTACCCTGCAAATACCATCCCCGCTCATCTTCTCCTCCACCGTGCAATATGTAAAGAACTGGAAAACTTTGACTTACAGCAGAATCATAAGCAGGGGGTGTGTAGATGTAAAACTGTCGCCATGAATTTGTTACCCTCGAAAAATATTTTTTGATGCGAACATCTCCATGTGGAACATTTCTTAAAGCATAATATGCGCCGCCACTGAAAGGAATTTCAATACCACTCGCCATCCTACCCATGCCATAGAAAGTTTCGCTGGCAGGATCAGCCACTGCTACCCCATCGATGAGTAAAGAATAATAATGAAAACCTTCACCGATTGAGTCTGTTGTACCTTTCCAGAATCCTGAGGTATCTTTTACAAGATCATATTTCTTACCCAAATCGATTTGTACTTTCTGGGCATTAGGTGCTTTTACATTAAAAATTATACGACTGTCGGCAGTGACTTGAGGATAAGGAGCATTGCGAATATTTGTTGCGGCCGGTGCTCCGGCTACCGGATATTTTGAAAAGGTGGATTGATCAACAGGTTTGAATATTAACTGGGAAAACATGTAGAGCCCATTCTTCCACACTTTAAAATCATGCACACCAGGTTCTATAAAATATATGTGGGGAACATTATTTTGCTGAAGGTAATCATGTGTTCTTTTACTGAATGAAATCAACCCATCACTCGCACCGCAGGAAATAAAAAGCAATTTGATTTTTTCTCTTGCTGCTGCTGGATCCGGCACCAATTCCTGGGGTATTTTTGTGTTTGGTGCGGAAGAGAAACCACCTATCCAGGCAAACATATCGAGATTACCCAAACCAAAATTGAGCGATTGTCCCCCTCCCATGGATAATCCGGCAATTGCCCGATGTTCCCTATCTGTATAAACCGCATATTTTTTTTCAATAAAAGGTATCAAGTCGTTCAACAGATCTTTTTCAAAGGTTGCAAAAGCCTGTACTTTATCAGACGCCATGATGTTTCCTTCTGCACGGTCATTTTTCATAGCCCTTCCATTCGGCATAACCACAATCATAGGCTCTATTTTAGACTGAGCAAAGAGGTTGTCTAGTATCACTTGCGGATTCCCCCCCCTGAGCCATTCTTTTTCATCTCCACCTATGCCATGCAACAAATAAAAGACAGGATATTTTTTCTTTTTGGAATATCCAGGCGGAGTATAAATCAATACACGCCGAAGTGTGTCTACCGTTTTAGATGAATAGATCAGGGTATCCAATTGTCCATGCACAATACCATCCTGATGGATGTCAAACCCCGTTGGCATGGGCTTTATGACTTCCTGTGCTTGTGTGGAAAAATAAAGCAGTAAAGCAGCAACGAAGGCAGCAATCTTTTTTTTCATAATGGAGAATTTTCTGGCAATGCGTTATTCTTATTTAAACAAAAGAGGTGCCATTTGATACAAACTCCTGCGCCAGGTCAGAAATTCGTGTGCTGTTTTTTCAGAAACATAAGAAACTGCATTGAAACCTGCTTCCTTCAAAGCAATGGCAGCGCTTTTTACACCCTCAGGTCTCTCCTTGCTACCGCAGCTAAGGAAAATCAGTTTGACTTTTGATGGATCTTTGATATCTGCAGGTGCGTAGGTTCCACCGCTGAGCAAGCCATAATAGGAAAATACATCTGGCATGTTCATGGTGATGGTTTTTGTTTCCATTCCACCCATTGAAAGACCAGCCATAGCCCTGTGAGTGGATTTGGCAATGGTCCGGAAATGATCGTCAACATAAGGTACTAACTCATCCACCAATACGGTTTGAAAGGGCTCTATTTTGAAATTCCTCATTCCTCCCATCCTAACCTCATTAGTCATACCATAGGTCATGACAATGATAAAGGGCTCAATTTTTTTATCTGCAATGAGGTTATCCATTATTAAGTTGGCATGCCCCTGATTCGACCAAGCTGTTTCATCTTCACCCCAACCATGCTGCAAGTACAAAACGGGATAAGATTTTTTACGGTTTTTTTCATACCCTGGAGGAGTATAGACGAATGCCCTTCTGGAAGTATTTGTACTCGGTGAGGGAAACATAACCTGAACTACATTACCATGTGGTACATCTTTCAATGCATAAAAATCCTGGTCATGCGCAGGAATTTCAATACCGCTTTCCCACCTGACTGAACCATAGTAGTTCATGGCTCCAGGATCATTGAATTTGCCCCCATCAATTCTTACATTGTAATAATGAAAGCCTTCATCTAAAGGTCCTTCTGTTGTTCCCATCCAGGAAGTATCGGGCATTTGAACCAGCTTTGTTCCGCCCCTTCCACCCAAACCTAAACTGACTTTCACACTGTCTGCACCAGGTGCTATAATCTTGAATCGCACATAGCCCTGTGAATTGACCTGTGGATATAGTTGTCCGGGTTGATTTTTTGTAGAGGGCTTGAAGTCCTCAATGATAGCGGGTTGTGTACCTTGAGCCATGCCATTTTTGCTCAAATTGAACAACAAGCAAAGTATCCATAGTCGGAGAATCGATGATTTCAACATATTTCTTAATTAAATGTCAAACAAGCTTTTAATAAAGAAATAAATCTACTGATAAGGGATTACAATAATGTACAAAATACTGCGATGCAGAATTTTGTAAATACGTTTATCAATTATTACAACACTCCAAATTGGATAAAA
>JBDLTO010000443.1:0-3745 GCA_039805815.1 Bacteroidota bacterium
ATTAAAGCAACTTATATGTTGAGTCCGCCACAGGCACTAATTACCTGCCCTGTAATATAACTGCTCAGATCCGAGGCCAAGAAAAGGGTGGTATTGCCTATCTCTTCAGCTGTACCGAACCTGCCCATTGGAATTTTAGACATATAAGCCTGTGCGCCTTCCCCTTCTTTGAGGTATTGTGTCATATCTGTTTCAACAAAACCGGGGGCAATGGCATTGCAACGCACATTTCGGCTGCCAAGTTCCTGGGCTATGGATTTGGTAAAGCCAATGATACCTGCTTTGCTGGCGGCGTAGCTGGACTGTCCGGCATTGCCGCGCACACCTACGATTGAGCTCATGTTGATAATAGAGCCTTTGCGTTGTTTCATCATAGGTCTGATGACCTGTTTGGTCATGTTGAAAACACTTTTCAGGTTAACTTCCATAACATCATCCCATTGTTCTGGTGTCATGCGCATCAGGAGGTTGTCTTTGGATATTCCAGCATTGTTTACGCAAACATCTATAGTTCCAAACTCTTTTACTACATCGTTTACAAAGGCTTCTGATTCAGTATATTTTCCTGCATTACTTCTCCATGCTTTTGCCTTTACTCCCAATCCTTCCAGCTTTGTTACCAATGCAGCAGCTTTTTCCGCGCTGCTTTCACTGACGTACGTGAAGGCAATGTGCGCACCGTGTTCAGCCAGTTTAAGGGCAATGGCTTCACCTATTCCGCGGGCAGCACCTGTTACAATGGCAACTTTATTTTCGAGTAGCATGATGGGTTAGTTTAGAGTTGTGAGGGTTTAGTTGAGTGGGCGAAATTATTGAATTTCCAGCATCTTGAGGATTTCTTCCACAATTTTCCGGTCATTGCTGAGTCTTGGTATCTTGTGCTGGCCACCCAATTTGTTTTTATCCCTAAGCCACTTACTGAACGTACCTCGGGGAAGTCTCTCTATAACCGGTTCCCGGAGGGCAATCCCTTTATGTCTTTTTGCTTCGTAGTCGCTGTTCTGTTTTTTCAGTTCCTCATCCAAGATGTGCGCAAATGCACGGATATCTTCTGGTTCTTTTTCAAATTCAATCAGCCACTGGTGGGCTCCGTTTCCGTCTTCACTGAAATAAACAGGGGCAGCTGTATAGTCTGTGATTACTGTGCCGGTGAGCTGGCAGGTGGCTGCCATGGCTCTTTCTGCATTATCGATGATCAGTTCTTCTCCAAAAGCATTGATATATAATTTCAGACGACCACTGACTTTGATCCGGAATGGTTTCAGGCTAGTGAATTCAATGGTATCTCCTATAAGATACCGCCACAGTCCGCCATTGGTGCTGATTACGGGAGCATATTGCTGGTGCAGTTCAACATCCTTTAGTCCGATGGTTCGGGGTTCATCTTTGCCATATTCTTCGAGCGGCATGAACTCATAGAAAATACCATGGTCGAGGAACAGCAACATGCCATCTGATCCGGGAATATCCTGAGCCGCAAAGAAGCCTTCACTGGCATTGTACATCTCGAGGTAATGGATATCTTCTCCTATCAACTTTTTGAATTGTTCTTTATAGGGATGAAAGGAAACACCACCATGCATGTACAGCTCAAGAGATGGCCAGACTTCCTTCATGGTTTGTTTGCCTGTTTTCTCCAGTATTTTTTGGAAAAGCACGAGTGTCCAAGTGGGTACCCCGGAAACCGAAGTTACATTTTCAAGCAGGGTTGTGTCTGCCAGCATTTCAATTTTGCTTTCCCATTCATCCATGAGCGCAATTTTGAGTTCCGGCGTTCTGATCCAATTACCCCAGAATGGTGTGTTTTGCATCAGTACAGCACTGAGGTCGCCAAAATGGGCTTCGTCATGCAGGTTGCTGATGGTGTGGCTCCCACCAATTACGAGCCCTTTTCCGGTAAGGAGGTCTGAGTCAGGGTTATGCATGTAGTAAAGGGAAAGCACATCTTTGGCAGCTTTGAAATGTCCGTCTACCAGGCTTTCCTCGCTTACAGGTATGAATTTGCTTTTATCTGATGTGGTGCCACTACTTTTGGCAAACCAGTTTACGGGTGTGTTCCAGAGGATATTTTGTTCCCCGGCCATGATCCTTTCCACATAGGGTTTGAGGTCTTCATAGCTGTGGATGGGAACGGCTTGTTTAAATGCTTTAGTTGTGAAAAGACTGGGGAAGTCATATAGTCTACCAAATTCTGTGTATTGGGCAGCGGTCACAAGGTCTTGCAGCACTTCACGTTGTGCAGATATGGGATGCTGTATCCAGGCTTCTATCCGCCAAGATCTCAGCCTTGCCAGGGTTGATATGGCAGGACTCAAAAGTTTCATGTTGGTTGTATGGCTCAGCGATCTCCGTATAGGGATTCCTGCCGGGCTTCTTCGTGAAGATAATCCTTTCTTTTGAGTTCGAAGTTTCTTCCGAGGTAAAGTCTGCGGACTTGTTCATCTTCTGCAAGTTCTTCGGCTGATCCGTGCTTGAAGATTTTTCCTTCGATGAGCAGGTACGCCCTGTCGCAGATAGAAAGGGTCTCATTGACGTTGTGATCGGTAATCAGGATACCAATATTTTTGAGTTTGAGGCGGGCTACAACGGTCTGGATGTCTTCAACGGCAATGGGGTCTACACCGGCAAACGGTTCATCCAGCAGAATAAATTTCGGGTCAACAGCCAATGCACGTGCAATTTCAGTGCGTCTGCGTTCGCCACCACTCAGGGAATCTCCATTGTTTTTGCGCACATGGGTGAGCCTGAATTCGTTCAGCAGTTCTTCCAGCTTTTCCTTCTGTTGTTTTTTGCTGAGTTTGGTCATCTCCAGTACTGCGCTGATATTGTCTTCTACAGATAACTTTCTGAAAACGGATGCCTCCTGCGGGAGGTAACCGATTCCCATCTGTGCCCTTTTGTACATGGGCAGCTTGGTGATGTTCTGGTTGTCCAAAAACACCTCTCCTTCATCAGGTTTGATCAGTCCGACCACCATATAAAAAGAAGTGGTCTTACCTGCACCATTGGGACCAAGCAATCCAACGATTTCTCCTTGCTGCACGTTAACGGATACCTGGTTAACCACGGTTCGGTTCTTGTAGCGTTTGACGAGATTACTGGTATGGATGGTAAGATTCATCTATGCAAAAGTATCGAATTTCATGGGTATTAAATTGTACTTTTGCCCTTCAATCTAAAGAAATCACTGCTCATGAAAGTTATTGATCACATCAACCAGGCCAAAGAAACGCTTGTCTCTTTTGAAGTACTGCCGCCGTTGAAGGGTAAGAACATCAATTCGCTGTACAATCACCTTGACCCGCTGATGGAGTTCAAGCCTTCATTTATCAATGTTACTTACCACCGCAGTGAACATATTTTCAAGAAAAAGCTTGACGGTACTTTTGAGAAAGTTGAAATCAGGAAGAGACCAGGAACTGTGGGCATCTGTGCGGCTATCATGAACCACTACAAGATTGATGCCGTTCCGCACCTCATTTGTGGCGGTTTCACCAAGCGTGAAACGGAAGATGCGCTGATTGATCTTAACTTCCTCGGAATAGATAATGTGCTCGTACTTCGAGGTGATGCCACCAAAAATGAAGCAAGCTTTGAGCCGGAACCCAATGGTAATGAGTACGCCATTGATTTGCTCAGGCAGGTAGACCGGCTGAATAATGGTATTTACCTGGAAGAGGACATACGCAATGGCTACCGCACACAGTTCTGCATGGGTGTGGCAGGTTATCCTGAAAAACATTTT
>JBDLTO010000444.1:0-2502 GCA_039805815.1 Bacteroidota bacterium
CCCTTGTCCCTTGTCCCTTGTCACTCTTCCCTTGTCACTCTTCCCTTGTCACTCTTCCCTTGTCACTCTTCCCTTGTCACTCTTCCCTTGTCACTCTTCCCTTGTCACTCTTCCCTTGTCATTAACCTACTTCCTCTCCCCAATCTGCTGCCTCCACATGGCATAATACAAACCTTTCTCATCGAGGAGCTGCTGATGGGTGCCTGTTTCAACGATTTCACCTTTTTCCAGCACATAAATCCGGTCTGCATGCATGATGGTACTCAACCGGTGTGCAATGAGCAGGGTAATCTGTTCTTTTCTGGAAGAGATGGCACGGATTGTTTCTGTAATTTCTTCTTCAGTGATAGAGTCAAGTGCCGAGGTAGCTTCATCAAACAAAAGCACTTTTGGGTGACGAAGTAATGCCCTGGCGATGGATATCCTTTGTTTCTCTCCACCTGATAATTTTAGTCCACCTTCACCAATTACACTATTCACGCCATTTTCAGCCCTTTGCAAAAGAGACTGACAAGAGGCTTTATCGAGTGCGGACTGAACCTCTTCATCCGTTGCCTGTGGGTTCACAAAAAGGAGGTTGTCTTTGATGGTACCGGAGAAAAGTTGGGTATCCTGCGTCACAAAACCAATTTGTTTTCTCAGGTCTTCGAAGTTGATTTCGTTTTCATCCAACCCATTGTAAAGAATTTTTCCTTCCTGTGGTCTGTACAGACCAACCAATAATTTCATCAATGTGGTTTTACCCGAACCGGAAGGGCCAACAAAAGCAACTGTTTCGCCTCGGTTTACATTGAAGCTTATGTTTTCAATGGCTTTTTGTTTGGCCGTGAGATGTTGGAAGCTAATTTGCTGGAACTGGAGGGTTTCTATATCTCCGAGGTGAACAGGGTCACTCGGGATTTTTTCCGGCTCTTTTTGCATCAGGTTGTGGTAATTTGCAATGGATGCTTCGGCTTCGCGGTAGGAGAGGATGATGTTGCCGATTTCCTGAAGCGGACCAAAGATGAAGAAGGAGAAGAACTGCATGGTTACCATTTCATGCGGTTGCATAGAGTCCTTAAAAACGAGCCACATGAGCAGGAACAGGATCACCTGACGCAAGGTATTGACCAGAGTTCCCTGCAGAAAGCTGATGCTGCGGATCCTTTTCACTTTAGTCAGTTCTAGTCCAAGTATCTTGTAGGTATCTGCATTCAGGCGCTTAACTTCCTGCTGGGTGAGTCCGAGGCTCTTGACCAGTTCAATGTTTCTCAGGCTTTCTGTTGTTGTGCCTGCAAGTGAAGTGGTGCTGCTGACAATTTTTTTCTGGATGATTTTCACTTTCTTACTCAGTGCGTTGGTTCCCCAGGAAAGCAGTGAGATGCCCAGCACGTAAGCAACAGGAACTGACCAGTGGATGTAAACGGATGCATATACAAAAACAAAAACAACGCCTACCACAATTGCAAAAAGGGCATTGACGAAGTAATTGATGAACTTTTCTGTGTCTGTTCTTACTTTGGTGAGGACGCTGAGGGTTTCACCGCTTCTTTGGTCTTCAAATTCCTGGTAAGGCAGCTTCATGGCATGCTGCAAACCATCCGTAAAGATTTTGGCGCCAAATTTCTGGATGACCACATTGGCGAAGTAGTCCTGCATGTTTTTCGCGATACGGCTGACCATTGCGGTACCCATCGACATCAGCAACAATACAACCGTGGCAGCAAAGAACTCATCCCAGCCAAAAGGTGAACCGTTTTCCTGCCTGGTGTTGATATCCTGAGACAGTTTGATGATTTTACCGAAGATGATGGGGTCGATAAGAGAGAATACCGTGTTGGTAGTTGCCAGCAACATGGTAAGTGCTATAAGTCCCTTATAGGGCTTCAGGTAACCGTAAAGTAGTTTCATATGGCAAGATTACGCCAAAAACCATGCCAATGTTTAAACTTTGATGAACTTTATCAGCTTTTTTTAACAACCCAGCGGATCATTTCTTTCCAGGTGGTTTTTTTGCCGTACATCAGGATTCCCGTGCGGTATATTTTACCAGCCAGCCAGGTTGTTAAAATGAAACCACCTATAAGGGTTAGCATGGATAAGCCAAGTTGCCAGTAGGGCACTGTTGTAGGCACACCAAATGGGATTCTGCCCATCATGATGATGGGTGAAGTAAATGGAATGATGCTCGTCCAAACAGCAAGCGGACTGCCAGGATTGGCCAGTACAGATTGTAAGATGACAAACGAAAAAATGATGGGCATGGAAATGGGCAGCATGAGCTGTTGTGCTTCCTGCGGATCTTCGTTGATTACACTGCCAACAGCAGCAAACAGGGATGCATAGAACAGGTATCCGCCGAGGAAATAGAACAGGAAGCACATGATGATCAATACCCAGTTGGCGCCTTCCACCAAAGTTGACTGTGCTTCTAGGATTTTCATGGCTGCAGGGTTGCTGGAAGCCACTGTTCCCATGGCCTGACCGCTTTGTTGCATAGACTGGAATTCCTGATAGCTTTCT
>JBDLTO010000445.1:0-2742 GCA_039805815.1 Bacteroidota bacterium
ACCTGCTGCTAGGATTAAAAGGGTTGGTTTCATGTGTAGTGTTTAATAAACGAAATTATACCATTATCGCAATGGTTCAAAATACGAACTTTGCTGCCATCAATAACGCATGGATGATAGAAATATTGGAAGAGGAGTTTTTTTTGCAATCTGGTGTCGAAGTTGGCATACTCAGGCTGGATAAAATTCATCCTGTAGTATCTGGAAATAAGATCTTTAAACTGAAATATTACCTGCAGTCAGCCTTAGCAACAGATCAAAAAAATATTATCACCCTAGGCGGACCATATTCCAACCACCTGCACGCCACTGCCTTTGCAGCAAAGCAATACGGACTAAAAGCCATTGGCTTGTTAAAAGGAATTAAACCACCGAGTTTATCTGTAACACTGGAAGACTGCCTTCAAATGGGTATGGAGCTGAGATGGAGCGAAAAAAACGCTGAAGAAAATTCACAAACATTATGGATCAAAGAAAACTTCCCTGATGCACTGTTTATACCTCAGGGAGGGCAAGGAGAGCTAGGTATTATAGGTGCCTCAGAAATCATGTCTATTCAGGGAGTTGAAAGATTTGACAGCATTCTTGCGGCATGCGGAACCGGTACCATGGGCGCTGGACTCATAATGGGGCAGAAGGAACACCAGCGTAGCGTGCTGATATCAGTTTTGAAAAACAACTTCAGTGTAACCACAGACATTTGCGACCTTTTAAAGATAAACGGACTGTCAGATGTAAAGGCTACGATTGACTTTTCATACCACTTGGGAGGATATGCCAAAAAATCAGCTGAATTGTTTGACGCCATGAACCTTTTTTACAAAAACCACAATGTGCCCACTGACTTTGTATATACCGGAAAATTAATTTATGCATTCTATAAAATGCTGAAAATTGGAGCTTTTTCAAAGGGCGAAAAGGTTTTACTCATTCACAGCGGCGGACTACAGGGGAACAGGTCTTTAACAAAAGGAGAACTGATTTTTTAAGACAAGTAATTAACTTAGCGCAATGTTTTTGAAAAGACCTCAATGTGTTCTTTTAATGTTGATTTTTCCAGCTTTGATGATGAAGGTTAGCGGACAAACAACCTTGCCGAATTTTCAGGTTATTCAGCGAAATGGCGTGAATATCATCAGCTGGAATAATGAAATCAAAGAGATTACACAACTCATCATTCAGAGATCGGTTGACTCCCTAACAGGTTTCAGGTCAATCGTTTCTATGCCAGACCCTACCAGCTCAACCAATGGGTTTGTTGATAAAAAATCTGGGAGTAAACTGTTTTTTTACCGCATTTTTTATGTGATGCCCGGTAGCCGATACATATTTACTGAATCCCAAAAACCCAAAGTAGAATTACCTCCACCTGTAATTCTGCCAACAATAAAAAAACAGCCAACTCCAAACCCAGTTCCAGTTATTGTTACTACAGAACCTCCAATCCCTAAAAAAGAGGTGCCGGTAATCATAAAAAAACAACCAGATACTGCTATTAGCAGGTTAAGTCTGGCTTATCAACATATTGGATTAAGCCAGTATAACTGGAGAACCATCACCATTCTGCCAAAAACGGAAAACTTACTCAATGATGACACTTTTGTGTTGTCTTCATTAATATACACAAATGGAGAAGGCAACCTCATCATTTCGCTCCCGGATGCGCCTAAAAACAGGTTTACTTTACGCGTTTTCAGAGAAGACAAATCACTGCTTTTTGAAATGAAACATATCCGGGAAAATCAATTGCTGATAGACCGATCCAATTTCCATAGCAGTGGCTGGTTCCGTTATGAGTTAAAAGAAGGAGACAGAGTTAGAGAAAGAAACAGGTTCTATATCAAACCTGATGGGAAATAAGCCTGCAATTGAAAACAGTTTCAAAGTGCACCTTTAACCTGGTTTTCACATCATCCATAGGAACTTTGGTCCCTAACTCCCGCTGCATGGAAGTAACTTGTTTCCCCTGAATCCCACAAGGTATAATAAGGTTAAAATAATCAAGATCGGTATTGACATTCAATGCGAATCCATGCATGGTCACCCACCGGCTGCATCGGACACCCATTGCACAGATCTTTCTTGCCCTCAGCTTATTCTCCGGATTTAACCAAACTCCGGTTTCGCCCTGACTCCGTTCACCTTTCAAACCATAATCAGCCAATGTCAGGATAATGACATCTTCCAAACAACGCAAATACTTACCAATATCTGTGAAGAAACGTTCAAGGTCAAGAATTGGATAACCCACAACTTGTTCCGGACCATGAAATGTAATATCCCCGCCCCTATTTGTGGGATAAAAAGCGATATTGCGCCGGGCAAGTTCATCCTGACTTACCAAAATATGTTCTGCTTTCCCGCTTTTGCCTAACGTGAAAACTGGAGGATGTTCGCAAAACAAAAGATGATGCCGGGTTTCTCCGGCCACCTCTCCTTTTGCCAAAGCTGATTTAATGCTGGTATTTTTCTGGAGCAAAGTCTCCTGAAATTGCCAGGCTTCCCCATATTCCATATTACCCAAATCCTGGAAAAATACGCTTTCATTCATGACGTGACATTTCGGATACAAAGACATTAACTTTGCAAAAATACTACTATGGCCGTTGAGATTGGTGAAAACATGCATGAAGATAATATTGGTGAGCAAGTATCTGATGAATTATATGAAAGACTTACCCTTGTTGTAGATAAAGGACAAGAGCCGCTTCGCATTGATAAATTTATCCTGAACAGGGTAGT
>JBDLTO010000446.1:0-6036 GCA_039805815.1 Bacteroidota bacterium
TCGTCAAGGTAATATTAGCATTGGTTGCAGCTGTTGTCACATACTTGTAACCCAGAACCGAACGCAAACTGAACTTCTGGTTAAATGCATAATCAAGTCCAACCAAAATGGATCCTCCTTGTCCGGCATTAACAGACTGGTCTTCTCCATTGGTGAAATAAACCTTGGCCACCTGATCTCCTCCCAATTCTAAGGATCCTCCAAGTAAAACCGAAAAACCTTTTGTCTTTTGCTGTGATACTGCTGAATGCGAAAAAATGAAAAGGCAGAAAAATGCCATACTGAGATACAAGGCACATTGAAGTCTCATAAATTTCATTGGTAACGTTATTCAGTGAACTTACCTGATTTTTTAAGGTAACGAACCAACAGATATCCTGCTGCGAGTGCCGGAATGACAATCCACAATAACTGATTGGCATGTTCGCGATCGCTATTGAGAAGCTGTTCATTGTATTTGAGTAAAATCAACAAAGCTATACCAGCAAGCCATACAAACTGGGTATTGTATTCCTTGAGGATCCACCTACGCCAGTTAAATTCCATTGAAGCGAAGGTCTTACCCAAACCGGAAATGCGGGGAATCCACCTGTTTACATTTCCGCAATAAGTATCAAATGCTTTTCCGAATTTACTGCGGAGAAAGTTCTCTTCCGCCAAAACAATTGCCTGGTAGATAAAAAGGAACAAAGGCATCACAATCCCTACATAGTACAAAGAATTAGCAAGTAACCCAACACCCAATAACATCAGGATATTGCCAACGTAAAGCGGATTTCTGCAATGGCTGAAAATACCTGTTGTAACAAGGTCTTCTGCATATACTTTTTTGTCCTTCCCACCTCGCACGATATAGGCCAGTCCGATGGTAGCACCCCGAACTGCCTGCCCAAGTACTGTTATAAACACCCCCACTGCCAGCGGCCAGTACCAATAGTGTTCTCCGCAAGATGCTTCCGTAAAAAGTTCAGGTGAAGGTAAAAAAAGCAGTGCATAAAGCAATATAAAGAGCCAATTCCTGTACCTGAAGAAAAAGTTACCGATCTGTATCATGATTCTTTTTTTGCGATGAATCCGGAAAAGTTATACCATTTAAAAAACACTTCTACTGTCCTGAAACCAACTTCTTTGAGTAAAGTTATATTTTCACTCAATTTGTAGGGTATAAGCACGTTTTCAAGCGCCTCTCTTTTTTGAGATATCTCGAGTTCACTGTACTGATTCCTCCTCTTAAAATTGTAATAATATTTGATGAAATCCCGGTTGAAGTCTGTTTCTTCTGCAAGGATTTTTTCTATAACGATTAACACACCACCAGGACGCAGCTGCTCCTGAATAGAACGGAGTAATCTTTCCCTTACAATTGGTCTTATGAACTGCAGGGTAAGACATAGAATAACAACTGAGGCATCTTTCATGGGTACATTACCCGAGTTGAGATCAGCTACTTCCAGAGAGTAGGGCCTTGTCATACCCATCTCATCTAATTTTGCTTTACATTTTTCAAGCATCGGTTCCGAATCATCAATACCTACAAACTTAATATGCTGAGGTACTGTCTGATCCATCATAATCATGGTAGCCCCTGTTGAGCAACCAAGGTCATAAATGACCCCGTCTGCACCACAATGGTCCGCTGCCAGTTCAGACATCATCCTTTGCATTTCTACATAGTATGGAACTGAACGGGTAACCATGTCATCAAATACCCCGGCTACTTTATTGTTGAAGGAAAAGTCGTACGCTTGTTTAAAAGGCTCATCAAAAATCTTATCCATGTTTGCTGCTTTAAATCAAATCTGATTAATTATGCGAGTGCCTGCAGAATCTCCTCAAGGATATCCTGGGGGTGTTCGAGTCCAACTGAAAGCCTTATCAATCCTGGCGTTATACCAACTGCCTGTCTCTCATCTTCTGATAACTTGGAATGTGTAGTGCTGGCAGGATGCGAAGCAATAGTTCTGCTGTCTCCAAGGTTATTGGTCATAGAAAGCCATTTCAAACTATTGAGAAACTTTCTTCCACCTTCAAGTCCTGATTTCAATTCAAACGTGAGTATCCCACCGCCATTCAGCATTTGTTTTGTAGCTACTTCATAACGGGGATGCGATAGCAGGAATGGATATTTGACCCAGCTGAGCGAAGCATGGTTTTCAAGTCCATGTGCAATATAAAGTGCATTTGCTGAATGCTTTTCCATTCTCACAAACAGGGTTTCTAGGCTTTTAGATAGCACCCAGGCATTAAACGGACTTAAAGAAGGGCCCGTATTTCTGATAAACAAGTAAAGTTGCTTTATCAGGTCTTTTTTACCAACCACTACTCCTCCGAGTACCCTACCCTGCCCGTCTATGAATTTTGTGGCCGAGTGAAGCACCAGGTCTGCCCCAAATTTTATGGGCTGTTGAACAGCAGGGGTTGCAAAGCAATTGTCTACCACAAACAATATTCCGTGCTTTTTACACAATGCTGAAACAAATTCAAGGTCAATGATATCAAGTCCGGGATTGGATGGAGTTTCAACATACAGCATTTTTGTATTGGACCGAATCAATGCTTCAATTGACTCCGGCTTATTCATATCAAAATAACTGTAAGTAATTCCCCACTTGGGCAGATACTTGGTCAAAATTGTATGGGTGGAACCGAAAACAGCAGATGCAGAAATGATGTGATCACCGGAAGCCAAGAAGGTCATAAAACAGGCACTGACCGCAGCCATACCAGTTGCTGTAGCAATTCCATCCTCAGCACCTTCAAGCAGACAAACTTTTTGAATGAATTCATCTACAGAGGGATTGGAAAACCGTGAGTAAATATTTACATCAAGACTATCATCAGCAAAAGCTGCTGCCATATCCTCAGCAGAATCATAAACAAAACTGCTGGTCAGGAATAAGGGAGTTGAATGTTCTTTTTCTCCAGTTCTTTCTGTTTGTGTGCGTATCGCAAGTGTTTCTGGACGCATAATTATATTAATCTTGTTGAATTTTCACTTCATCACCATTGAGAATAACCCTAAAGGCAATCTCAGCGCCAGCGACCCTAAGTGTTTCAGCTACTGAACAATATTTTTTCAAAGAAAGGTCAACAGAGCGATAGGCTTTTGCAGGCTCTATGTTTCCAGACAACCTGAACTCAATCTGAATAGCCTTCCACAAAGAAGGTTCAACACCTTCTTCCCTTTGACCATCTATGTCAATTTCAAGTTCATCCAGCTGTTGCCTTTGTTTTTTCAGTATGCTGATGATATCTACTGAGCTGCATCCACAAACTGCGGCCAACAGTGTTTGCATAGGTCGGAATCCGGAGCCACTGCCTCCCTGTTCGGTGGGAATGTCCATCCTCATCACATGTCCCTGGGAGTCGGTAATATCCATACCGTATATACCATCGGCAAGCTTAGCTGAAATCAATGCCATAAAAAAATAATTGAGTGCAAATATACGTTTTGAAAAGCAATTGACCTTTTAGGGAGGAAACCGACTTGCATTTAGTAAAAAAACTAAATAAATTTAACTTATGGAAGCGGTATATGTTGTTGAAATTCATGAAAAGATTGCTGAACTGGAAGCCAGGCTAAAAATGGCGGAAACAGAGAAACAAAAATTAAACAACCAAATGGGAATGCTCAGCCGTGAAAACGAGATACTGATGAAAGCCCTTGATAAACTTTATGCAAAAGAACAGGAGCTCGGTATGGCATTATCCAAGATACTTTTGCTTGAGAAAAAATTGATGTTGATGGCAGGAAAAGGCTGAGTGTTAATTTTTATTGCTGCTATTCAAATTATTGATGCATTTCAGGAGACTTTCCTTCCAATTCTTGAGTTCAATTCCGAAAGTCTCACATATTTTATGTTTATCCATAACACTATATAGGGGTCTCTGAGCGGGTGTAGGATAAGCTGACGTTGGAATGGGATGGACAACACAACTACTTCCTGTGATTCTGCCTATTTCAAGCGCAAATTCAAACCAGGAAATCTCCCCCTCGTTTGAAAAGTTATAAACACCCGGGTGCCAAGCCTCCGAACCAATAATATGCATGATGCAGAAAGCCAGATCTGCTGCATAAGTTGGGGAGCCAATCTGATCTGAGACAACACTAATCTCTGGCCTATCTTTTATGAGCCGGAGCATAGTCTTTACAAAGTTGTGCCCATAAACCGAATAAACCCAGGATGTTCGAATAATTACAGCAAGTGGATCATTTTTAATGGCTGCGATTTCCCCGTCAAGTTTAGTTTTTCCATAAACAGAGAGTGGTCTGGTTGGATCCGTTTCGACGTAAGGTCTGGAACCATCGCCTGAATAGACATAATCAGTAGAGATATGCACAAAGCGACAATCTGCTTCTGCTGCTACCGCAGAAAGGATACCGACTGACTCGGCATTGATAAGCTTAGCCAACTCGGTTTCTGATTCTGCTTTATCAACAGCTGTATATGCTGCACAGTTTATACAGAAATCGGGGTTGAATTGATCAAAAAAATGCCTAACCAGTTCAAAATGATGAATAGGCATATCTTCTCTAGACAAAAAAAGAAATTCGTATGCTGAAAATTGTGCAGCTAGGTCTCTAAGTTCTTTACCGAGTTGGCCGTTTGCACCGGTAACCAGAATTTTCTTCATAAATTCAATTAAAATCCGGTTTCAAGTCCAACAAATCCAGGCAATTGCTGGTCTTTTTCCGATACGATAACTTCAGATTCACTAATCTGCCAATCAATTTTTAAAATTGGATCATTGTATTTAATCCCTAGCTCACTTGATTTATTATAAAGGCCGTCACATTTATACATTACTTCAGCAGTTTCACTCAACACAGAGAAACCATGTGCAAATCCTCGCGGAATGAGCAACTGCATTTTATTCTCTGCGGTAAGTTCAATTGTAAAAACCTTACCATAAGTTGGTTGCCCGGATCTCAAATCCACCACCACATCAAGTATCCGTCCGGATAAAACCCTGACCAATTTGGCTTGCGCATAGGGTGGCTTTTGAAAATGAAGTCCACGTATAACTCCTTTTCTGGAGTATGACTGATTATCCTGTAGCCACTGATTCATCAATCCTTCCTTTTCAAATCTCTCTACATTGTAGCTTTCAAAAAAGAATCCCCGCTCATCACTATACACAGCTGGCGTAAGTACCTGCAATCCTTCAAACCCTGTCAACTCAACTTTCATATTCAGCGTGCCTGGTATTGTTGATGATAATATTGCTGATATGATCCGGATGTAATGTGCTCAACCCACTGGGGGTTGTTAAGGTACCAGTCAATTGTTTTCTCCAGCCCTTCTTCAAACTGCAGCGACGGCGTCCAACCTAACTCCTGATTGATTTTCGTTGCATCTATAGCATACCGCTTATCGTGACCAGCCCTATCCTTCACATAAGTTATCAGCTGCGCGCTCTCCCCTTCAGGCCTGCCAAGCTTTCTGTCCATTATCTCACAGAGTAAATGAACAATATCAATATTCTTCCATTCATTGAATCCACCTATGTTGTAAGTCTCACCCAGTTTACCGGTATGAAAAACAACATCAATGGCCTTAGCATGATCTTCTACCCATAACCAGTCTCTCACATTGTCTCCTTTACCATAAACAGGCAATGGTCTAGAATTAACTATATTATTTATCATCAGCGGCAGGAGTTTCTCCGGAAACTGATGTGACCCGTAATTATTGGAGCAATTGGAGATTACTATAGGTAAATTGTAGGTGTGGTGATACGCTTTAACCAGGTGATCTGAAGATGCTTTGGAAGCAGAATAAGGAGACCTTGGGTCATAAGATGTCTCTTCAGTAAAGAAACCTGTTTCCCCAAGAGATCCATAAACTTCATCAGTTGATACGTGGTAGAAAAGTTTACCAGACTGACCATGCCAATACCTTTTAGCAGCATTCAGAAGTACCGCAGTGCCTAGGATATTTGTCTTTACAAAAGACAGGGGATCCATGATGGAACGGTCTACATGACTTTTAGCAGCAAGATGAATAACAGCATCAAAACCATGGCTTTCGAAAA
>JBDLTO010000447.1:0-12189 GCA_039805815.1 Bacteroidota bacterium
ATATTCCTAATCATTGCACTTGGTGCCATCACCCTGATAAAGGCCCAAAAAATTGATTACTCGATGGTTGATAAAGACGACTATAGAGAGATGAACTTTGAAATCATCGGGAAACTGGGTAATAATATTGCTGTCTATAAAAACCACAAATCAAGGCACGACATTTCTGTTTATGACAATGAAATGCAACTGAAGAACAGGATTCCACTCGACTTTTTGCCCGATCGTGTAATGAATGTTGACTTTGTTGCCTACCCAGACTTTGCCTATATGATATACCAATACCAGAAACGCAACATCGTACATTGCGCCATGGTCAGAATCAATGCTGAAGGCAAAGTAATGTCTGACCCGGTTGACCTCGATACCTCACAAACTTCAGGTGTGGGAGAAAACAAAATTTATTCCCTGATACACAGTGATGACAAGAAAAAAATAATGCTATTCAAAATCAGGAAACAAAATGACAAATCATACCTCATTACCACCATCCTTTTCAATAACCAAATTGCTTTGCTGAAGAAAAGCAGTTTCAATATCCAGGTCAATGACCGGGAAGGTGTGTTTACTGATTTCCTGGTTGACAATGATGGTGATTTTGTATTTGGAAAATGTACACGCACCGGAAGCAGGGAGTTTATCAGTAAAATTGACCTGGTTTACAAAGCAGCAGACAAAGACTCAATAAAGGTGGTACCCATTACCCTGAAAGACAAAACACTTGATGAAGTAAAACTTAAATTCGACAACTATAACAAAAAGGTTCTCATGACCTCATTTTTCTATAAACAGAAAAGAGGAAATATAGAAGGACTTTACTCCATCGTGTGGGATAAAAAAAACCAATCTCTTGCATCACAAACTGAATTTGGTTTCAGTGACAGCATCAGAATGGATGCGAGAGCAGAAGTAGGTAATTTAAAAACCGCTTTCAACGACCATTTTATAAGACATGTTATTCCCACTCAAGACGGAGGATTTGCGGTTGTATCTGAACTCTATTACTCGTCATCAAGAAATAATGCCTGGAACCGCTACGATTACCTATATGGCTTCGGAAATCCTTTTTATTCTCCTTTTGACATGTGGTACTATTCACCCATGAATCGCTTCTATGGTTACAACTGGTATGATCCATTTAACAGATTTGGGCAACAGAATTATGTACGCTACATATCTGAGAACATTATGGTATTTTTCTTCAATTCAGATGGTAAACTAAGGTGGAGCAATGCAATTAGAAAAAGCCAGTACGATGACCAGTCAGACTCATTCATTTCTTACCAGCTTTTTAATACCGGCAACGAAATCCGATTCCTGTTCAATCAGAAAGAAAAACGGGAGTTGCTGCTTAACTCAGCTACAATTGATTCTGAAGGAAGAATTAAAAGGCAGCCTACGCTTAAA
This sequence comes from Bacteroidota bacterium, assembly GCA_039805815.1. Taxonomy (GTDB): domain Bacteria; phylum Bacteroidota; class Bacteroidia; order Chitinophagales; family Chitinophagaceae; genus Pollutibacter. The sequence continues at coordinate 1,408 of JBDLTO010000447.1, forward strand.
AACCTCAACAGGGAATATGATTTCATGCCCAAATTTGGAAAGCAGGTTGGATTGAGACAAATCATTATGCCATGCATGTATAAAAACTATATTTGCTTCGCAAAAATTGAATTTTAATACAATACCTTGATCTCAATATTCAGGAATAATACGCCTTTGGCCATAGGCCTGCTGTTACTATTAGCTATAGTACCAGAAATAAATCCACTGACACAAGCAGCGATTCAAAACAGTTCACATCATACAATTGTCTGGAACTGGTTGTTCACTTTTTCTGAATGGATAAATTTCAATACTTCTTTTTTAGGTACAATTATTCGTGTTTCCGTTACACTGATTTCTGCACTTTACATTAACAAGATCGTCACAGACCATAAACTCATGGAAAAACCAGGCTATCTGCCTGCCATGTGGTTCCTGCTGCTGCAATCTCTCATTCCAAAACAGGTTTCTATTGACATGCTGTTTATGAATGTACTCATGATTGCTTCAGTTAAACTGATGATTCTTGTTTACAAAGAAGAAAGACCCGTAAACAGTCTCCTCACAGCCAGCTTCATGCTCAGCCTTATTGCAATGATTAACTCTGCATCGATTATATATTTTCTGTGGCTGTCTGCAGCACTACTTATCATGAGGCCTTCCTCCTTCAGAGAATGGATAATGGTGCTGACTGGCTATCTGCTTCCGATTTACTTACTGACTTCTATGCTCTATCTCACAGACAGTTTGGATTTCAGCCTTATTTTCAGCTTTCCGAAAATTAAATTCGCCTTACCGGTTTTATCCCCGATTGAATGGATTAAGATTGCCATTATCTGGCTTACCCCCTGGCTCTTCTTTATGCTATCTGCCAACCAGATTTCAAAACTGTTGATTCAGGGCAGAAAAGCCTTTATTATCTGTTTATTACTCAGTATTGTTGTAACCTGTCTAATTCTTTCAGACCTTACCTATGTATCTCAAAACATGCACCTTACACTCTTACCAGCTACCCTGCTGATGTCTCCATTATTTATACATATTAGAAAAAAGTTGCTGCCAAACCTTTTCATTCTGATATTGCTCGTTTTAAGTCAATTGCATTAAAATACACCTATCGGCACCTCGCTTTAGGGATAAGTCCATAACTTTGTACAAAGTTTTTACAATGAAATTTGGTGTAGTGGTATTTCCGGGCTCGAATTGCGATCAGGATATGATTGGGGCTCTCAGAGATAATCTCGGTCAGGATGTTGTTGAACTCTGGCACAAAGACAGTGACTTAACTGCCTTCTCGCAGGATGACTGCATTGTACTTCCTGGAGGTTTTTCTTATGGCGATTACCTGCGATGCGGAGCTATAGCCAGATTCAGTCCAATGATGCAGGCTACGATTGCTTTTGCAAAAAGGGGTGGAAAAGTACTGGGTGTATGCAATGGCTTTCAGATTTTGTGTGAATCTGGACTTCTTCCCGGCGTGCTGCTCAGGAATGCCAATCAGCAGTTTGTCTGTAAAAATGTCTTCATTACCGGCAACGAAAAAAAACCACTGCAAATACCAATTGCCCATGGTGAAGGCCGCTATTATGCGGATGAAAGCACATTGGAATCAATTATTGCGAACGATCAGGTCATCTACCGTTACTGCGATGCAGCAGGAAACATAACGCTTGATTCAAACCCCAATGGCGCCCTGCACAACATTGCAGGAATCTGCAACAGGGAACGCAATGTTTTTGGCATGATGCCTCATCCTGAAAGAGCTTGTTCTGATCTGCTGGGAAATACCGATGGCAGAACCATTTTCAACACACTTTTTTTCAATACCATTCTTGAAAACGCATAGGTTTAAATTCACAATGATGAAAAAAAATACCATCCTCCTGCTGATTGCAGCTTTCTTTGTAACGCAGGCTTCAATTGCCCAGAGCGGGTCTGCCAAACAGGTAACATTGAGTTACAGTTCAAAGAAATTAGCTGATAAGAAATACGAAGTGTCTATTAAAGCAAATATTAACGGCAATTTTCACTTGTATGCCCAGGATGCTGGAGCAGACGGACCTGTTCCAACGAAAATCAGTTTTACTGCTAATCCGCTCCTCCTTTTAGAAGGTAAAACAAAAGAATTGGGAAAAAAAATAACCAAAGTGGAAGAAGTTTGGGGTGGTAAAGTGAACTTTTATGAAAAATCAGTAACCTTTACCCAAGTTGTTGTGGCTAAATCAAAAGCTAAAACAAGCTTAAACGGTAAAATTGAGTTCATGGTTTGCAATGATGAGGTTTGTCTACCTCCGGCTGAAGTTCCATTCAAAATCGCAATTGGCGGTTAAAACAACTGCATGAAAAAGATTATCTTATTTGTACTGCTGGCAACAGTGTTAATATCCGTTTTTGCCCAAGATCAGGTAACGAAAGCACCAATCACCTGGAAGGCTTCAAGCCAGAAAATGGGAGAAAAAACCTATCAACTCATTTACACTTCAAATAATGAAGATGGCTGGGATATTTATAATCCAAATTCAAAATTTGAGGATATTCCAGCTGCATTCCTGGAACTGACAGACTCAAGCATAAGCATAATCAACCCACTCAAGGCTGAAGGAAAGGGTATGATGGAAAAAAGTCAGATTTTTGAAAACGCCAGCTATGAAGTGTTCAAGGGTAAGACCATTTTTACAGCAACTGTTGAATTTGCAGGTGAAGTACCAGCTATCCTCAATACTAAGCTGAGTTTCACTTATGGCAAGGCAGATGAATTCTTCCCGGGTGAAACAGCCGAACTCTCTATTCCGCTTGAAGGTGGCAAAGCGGTTTCCAGCAGGATTCTCATTACTTCAATCAATCCGGATCAGCCATTACAGGACTGTGGGATAGCAGAAGAAAAAGAAGACAGCAGTATCTTGAACATATTCCTTTTAGGTTTCCTCGGAGGATTATTTGCTTTACTTACACCCTGCGTTTTCCCGATGGTTCCGCTTACCGTATCCTACTTTACCAAACATGGCAGCAACAAGGAAAAAGGAAAACGATTGGCGGTGCTGTACGGACTATTCATTTTCCTCATCTATATTTCATTCAGCATACCTTTTCACTTGCTTGGCAATGTGAATCCGGCCATCTACAATGAAATTTCAACGAATGTTTACCTGAATACTGCGTTTTTTGCCATCTTTATTTTCTTTGCCATATCATTCTTTGGCTATTTTGAAATCACGCTTCCAGGCGGACTGGCTAATTCTGCCAATTCAAAGCAGGGTTCCGGCATTGCAGGTGTGTTCTTTATGGCACTTACACTTGCCATAGTCTCATTCTCTTGCACTGGCCCTATACTGGGTACGCTACTTGTTGGCACTGCCACCGAGGGCGCATGGCCTTTAACAGCAGGGCTGGCCGGATTTGGAGTTGCGTTGGGCCTTCCATTTGCGCTATTTGCATTATTCCCACAATGGTTAAACTCACTGCCCAAAAGTGGCAGTTGGCTCAACACTGTAAAAGTTGTACTTGGCTTTATTGAACTGGCACTGGCTCTGAAATTCCTTTCCAATGCAGACTTAGTTGCACATTGGGGTATCATCAAAAGAGAAGTGTTTTTCGGCCTATGGATTATTATTTTTATTGGACTGGCGTCATATCTCATGGGCTGGATAAGGTTCCCACATGATGACGGCAACCAGAAAATATCAATTCCTAGAAAAATATTAGCCTTGGCAGTATTTGCTTTTACCATATATATTGCTCCCGGGGTCAGCAATACAAAAGCAGCCCATATTAGCCTTGTCAGTGGATTTCCACCCCCTGTTTGCTACAGTGTTTATGCAGATCCCGTCAATTGTGATGAGCCCTTAACTGATTATGAAGAAGCCCTGAAAATGGCGCGTGAACAAAACAAACCCATTCTGATTGACTTTACAGGATGGGCCTGTGTCAATTGCCGAAAAATGGAAGAAAATGTGTGGACAAAACAAGAAGTACAGGATCTGATGAATGATTATATCCTTGTTTCTTTATATGTAGATGACAAAGCATTACTGCCTGCAACAGCACAACAGGTTTATACCACTAAAGGCGGAGCAACAGTAACCATTAAAACTGTAGGCACCAAATGGAGCCTGTTCCAAACAGAAAATTTCAATGCTTCTTCGCAACCCTGGTATGTTGCAATATCACCCGACGAACAGGTACTTTCTAGACCCGTAGGCTACACGCCAGATGCCAGTCAATATGCTGATTGGTTAAAATGTGGTTTGGATGCATTTGAAAAAATCAAAAAATAGAAAAGGGAGCAATTGCTCCCTTTTCAGTTATTCAATTTAAACCAAAACTATAATGCTACCTGGTATTCGTTCATCAGCTTGCGCAGGTTGATGAGTCCGTAACGCATCCTTCCCAAAGCTGTATTGATACTGCAATTTGTCTTATCTGCTATCTCCTTGAAACTCATGTTGGCAAAGTGCCTGAGTACAATAACCTCACGTTGATCTTCCGGCAGCATATCGAGCATCTTACGAACATTTTCATGACTTTGATCACGCATAATCCGGGATTCTGCACCCTCTTCAGTGATGTTCATGTTCTCAAACATGTCATACTCCTCACTTTTGTTAAGGACCACTGGTGTCCGCTTCACTTTGCGGAAATGATCTACACAAAGGTTGTGTGCAATGCGTAAGGCCCATGGCAAAAATTTGCCTTCGTCTGTATAATTCCCACTTCTGAAAGTGTCAATGATTTTGATGAATACATCTTGGAAAACATCTTCTGCTAAGTTCCTGTCTTTTACCAGGATAACTATTGAAGTGAAAATTCTTTCCTTGTGCCTGTTAACCAGATCTTCAAGTGCCCTTGAATCTCCATTGATGAAAAGTTGAATCAGTTGATTGTCTGTGATGCTGCTACTTGGCCTCATAAGATGGTTTTAGAATGGTTGGATTTTTCGTTTTTTGTGCTATCGTTTCAGCGATATCACAGACCAAAACTATAATTCTCAGGAGGCAGGCAAAATATTTTGGAGGCTATTTTTTGTGATTACGTATTTTTTTGTAACGCCCTTCAGCATTAGTTTGTCAACGGTTTGTTAATGCCTACGTAAAAATACGCATCGCCCTAAAACCCGCATTAATACTATATTTGCATCACATTATGCCGAAACCTGCATCTACAAAGGATATCAAAGGATTGAAGAAAAACCTGAATGACAATGCACCAATTTTCATCCAGGGAGCGCGTATGCATAATCTACGAAACGTATTCGTAAAAATACCAAGGGGATCCCTCACTGTGGTTACGGGAGTTTCCGGTTCCGGAAAATCATCTTTGACCATCGATACACTGTTTGCAGAGGGGCAAAGACGTTATGCAGAGAGTTTAAGCGCCTATGCAAGACAGTTTTTAATGCGGATGGATAAACCTGAAGTCGACCATATATCAGGTCTTTGTCCAGCTGTTGCCATTGAACAAAAAGTCATTACCAGAACTCCCCGATCAACGGTTGGAAGTATGACTGAAATCTATGATTACCTGCGCCTGCTCTTTGCACGTATCGGTAAAACCATTTCACCCATTTCCGGAAAGGAAGTAAAAAAAGATGATGTACAAGATGTTTTGAACTTCATGAAGTCATGTAAGGCAGGTGACAGATTATATATCTTATCAGGATTCGATATCAATCCGAACAGAAGTCTTCACGAGGAGTTAGGTATTTTAATGCAAAAAGGATTTTCCAGGCTTTTCAATAATAAGACCAGGGAAACCCTGCAAATTGAAGACCTCCTGCAGGATCCAAAATGGCAAACAACTCCCGAAGTTTATTTACTCATAGACAGACTCGTTGCACGTGATTTTGACGAAGATGAAACAAACAGGATCAACGACTCGATCGGGCTTGGCTTTTATGAAGGTGAAGGATCGATCTATATCAAGGTCAATGAAAATCATCCTGAACGCTTTTCAAATAAATTTGAAATGGATGGTATGCGATTCGAAGAACCTGTTCCGAATCTCTTCTCATTCAATAATCCCTACGGAGCCTGTCCAGTTTGTGAAGGATATTCTCAGATCCTGGGGATAGATCCGGACCTTGTAATCCCAGACCACCGTCTTTCTGTATATGAAGGGGCTGTTGCACCCTGGAAAGGGGAAAAAATGAACTGGTGGAGAGAACAGTTTATCAAAGGAGCCAAACAGGTTGAATTCCCTGTCCACCGTCCGTATGCAGAACTGACCACAGCTGAACGTGAGCTGCTTTGGAAAGGTCACAAACACGCTTTGGGCATCAATGCTTTTTTTAAAGACATTGAAGACAACCTTTATAAAGTTCAGTTCAGGGTTTTATTATCAAGGTACAGGGGCAGAACAACCTGCACTTCTTGCGCTGGATTCCGCATTAGGCAGGAAGCTATGTATGTTAAGATAAATGGAAGACATATCGGTGAGCTGTGTCGCATGCCGGTTAGAGATCTCGCAGTGTGGTTTTAAGGCCTCTCTTTATCGGATTTTCAGCAGACTGTTGCCAAAAGAATTCTGCTCGAAATCAATCAACGGCTGGATACCATGCTTGCAGTGGGGCTTGGCTATCTTACACTGGACAGACTGGCAAACAGCCTCAGTGGCGGAGAAAGTCAGCGTATCCAATTAACGAGATGCTTGGGCAGCAACCTGACTAATTCTCTCTATATACTAGACGAACCATCCATTGGTCTGCACAGCCGTGACACGGCAAGATTGATTCAGGTGCTCAAAAACCTGAGAGACCTTGGAAATACCGTAGTAGTGGTGGAACACGATGAATTGATGATGCGGGAAGCTGATCATATCATTGATATGGGTCCGCTTGCCAGTCACCTTGGTGGTGAAGTAGTAGCTGAAGGAGACTTCAAAACCATTTTGAAATCTGCTACTAGCCTGACAGGGGCTTATTTGCGGGGTGACATGAAAATACCCATTCCAGAAAATGTGCGCATAGCCAAAGCATTTATCGGGATTGAAGGTGCCACCGAAAATAACCTGCAGGATGTTGACGTGAAATTTCCCCTTGGTATTTTCACTGTAGTTAGCGGTGTTAGCGGCAGTGGGAAAACAACCTTGGTCAAAAAAATATTATACCCGGCATTGATCAAACATATTTCGGGGATTGGTGAAAGGCCAGGCAGGCATCGGAAAATTACAGGAGACCTAGATCTCATCTCCCAAGTAGAGATGATTGATCAGAACCCTATTGGAAAATCATCCAGGAGCAACCCTGTAACCTATATTAAGGCTTGGGATGCAGTCAGAGATCTTTATTCATCACAACAACTTAGCAAAATAAGGGGTTTTCAACCCAAACACTTCTCTTTCAATGTAGATGGCGGAAGGTGTGATACCTGTAAAGGTGAAGGTGAACAAACGGTTGAAATGCAGTTCCTGGCTGATGTTCATCTGACCTGCGAAAGCTGTAAGGGTAAGAAATTTAAAGACGAAGTACTGGAAGTAACCTACAAGGGAAAACATATCCACGATATTCTGGAAATGAGTGTGGATGAAGCCATGGAGTTTTTTTCTGGCGAAAAGGACATCAGTAACAAACTCAGGCCACTGACAGATGTAGGGCTTGGATATATCAAACTAGGACAATCCAGTGGTACGCTCTCCGGTGGTGAAGCACAGCGTGTAAAACTTGCCAGCTTTCTCGGACGAGGCAAAGGACATCAGGATAAAATCATGTTTATTTTTGATGAGCCAACCACAGGTTTGCATTTCCATGACATCAGGAAACTGCTTGACTCATTTAATGCCCTTATTGACCAAGGACATACTATCATTGTAATTGAACACAATACAGATGTAATCAAAGCAGCCGATTGGATAATCGAACTTGGACCCGAAGCGGGTGATGGCGGCGGGTCATTGGTATACGAAGGAGTGCCATCCAAACTCAAAAAAAGTAAAATAAGCAGAACAGCGGCTTTTCTTTAACTCAGGGTGTGATTCAATAATTTTTTTTGATTAAATTACATCAAGCAAAAAAATAGCCATATGTATTTATCCAGAAGAAATTTCATACGCAACAGCGCTTTGACTGCTGCGGGCATCTCTATTTTTCAATCAGACCTGTTTGCAGCTGCTGCAAAAAAAGGTGAACTGACCGGTATCCAACTTTATTCCATCAGAACAGATATGTCCAAAGATCCGTTGGGGACTTTACAAAAGCTGGCTGCCATGGGATACAAACACGTTGAACATGCCAATTATATCAACCGTAAATTTTATGGCTGGTCTGCAACAGAATTCAAGAAAATCCTCAGTGATTTGGGCATGACTATGCCAAGCGGCCACACCGTTATGAGTTATGGCAAACACTGGGACGCAGCAAAAAAAGATTTTACTGACGCTTGGAAATACACCGTTGAAGATGCTGCAACAGTGGGTCAAATGTTTGTGATCAGTCCTTCGATGGAACAAAATACCCGTAAAGACCTCAACGCATTGAAGGGCTTTATGGATGTGTTCAATAAAGCCGGTGAGCTTTGTCAAAAATCAGGTATGAAGTTCGGCTACCACAACCACGATTTTGAATTTAGCGAGAAGCTGGGTGATCAGACCCTCTATGACATCATCCTCACTGAAACAGATCCAAAGTTGGTTATGCAACAGCTAGATATTGGTAACATGATCAACGGCGGTGCCAAAGCATTGGATGTCATGCAAAAATATCCAGGAAGATTTGAGTCAATGCACGTTAAAGATGAAATCACTGCCAAAGAAGGACATGAAAAATATGAATCTACCATATTGGGAACTGGAATTATACCTGTTAAGGAAATCATAGACCTGGGTCGTAAATGGGGTACCAAACACTTCATCATCGAGCAGGAATCCTATCAGGGTAAGACTCCACTTGAGTGTATGAAGGAGGATATCGAGATCATGAAAAAATGGGGATATAAATCCTAAAAAAAGCCGGATCTGAGATCCGGCTTTTTTTTAATGTGCACCCATCCACAATGCCCCCCCGATGCTTGATCGGGATGCACCGGTAACCGAAGCTAGCACTGTATCCTCTTCCCGCCAACGCAACACACCCAACAATGCCATAATAAGCGCTTCCTTGTACATGATGGTTACCTGATCAGGAATAATGACTTCAATACCCAATGGCGATAATTGCTTACTGATTCTCGAAACCAGGTAGCCATTGAGGGCTCCACCACCAGTAATGAGTAATGATTCACCGGAAATGGTAAGTCCATTCTGATGCATGATTGCTGCAGCCGACTTTCCAACCTGAATAGCGATATGCTCTGCATAAGTTGCTAAACTGTCTTCAACAGACAATCCGGCAGCCTGAATCAATGGATATACCGTTGATGTTCCAAACTCATTGGCGAGTGATTTTGGATACTGCTGGCTGAAATAATCAAGTGAATTAAGTGAATCCAGCAAAGCCTCATTAATCCGACCCCTGGATGCAAGAGAACCATTATTGTCAAAATCCAGTCCGATTGTATTAACCAACATATTCAATACCCGGTTTGCTGCACAAACATCAAAAGCATCATACTGCTCACCGCCATTGAAAGAAATATTTGCTATTCCACCTATGTTCAGAAAAAACCTATGTTCAGCAAATAAAAGTTTCTCACCCATTGGTACGATGGGTGCTCCCTGCCCTCCTAAAGCAACATCCATCGACCTCAGGTTTGAGACCACCGGCAATCCTGTACCTGCTGCAATAGCCGCACCATCGCCAATCTGAATGGAATGCGAACCGGGCAGGTGAAACACCGTATGTCCATGGGAAGCTACAAGCGCTACTTTATACTCCAGTTCATTTTGATCAATGAATTCATTTACCATTTTAGCTGTGAGCCTGCCATAATCGGCATCCAGTGCCACAAAATCAGCTGCTGAAGCGTAAATAGCCTGAGCAAGTCTGTTTTGCCATTCCGCTGAATATGGGATACAATCCGCTCCTATCAGTTTATAACTCCATTTGCCACCCAGCTCTTCCAATTCAACAAAGGCGATATCCAGTCCGTCAAGCGAACTTCCGCTCATGAGTCCAATCACGCGATATAACATGGATTATGTTTAGATTTGTAATGAACCCCGAAATTAAAACTTTGTATGGTCAAAAACTTAAGTTCCCAGCATTCCCTTATCAGTAACTGGATCAGTGAACTTAGGGATATAGAAATTCAGGCAGACCGTATGCGGTTCAGGAAAAATATCGAAAGGATTGGAGAAGTGATGGCCTACGAAATCAGCAAAACGCTCCCTTGGGAAGCGAAAGACACCACAACACCACTTGGAATTGCCAGATCTATGGTTTTACAATCACAACCTGTATTGGCCACCATCCTGCGTGCGGGCAGTCCACTTCACCAGGGCATGCTGAACTATTTTGACAAGGCTGATAATGCCTTTATCGCTGCCTACAGAAAACACCACAGAGATGGCAGTTTTGAAATCAGCATGAACTACATGGCTTGTCCGCCAATAGATGACCGTGTGGTAATCCTCTGCGACCCGATGCTGGCTACCGGCGCATCGCTGGTCAAAACCATTGAGTTCCTTAAAGGAGAGGGCAACATGGCATCCTTACACATCGCTTCCGTAATTGCCAGCACAGAAGGTATTGAGATGATAAAACGTCACGAACCACAGGCTCATATCTGGTGTGGGGCAATTGATGAGGAACTGACTGCGAAAGGATATATTGTTCCGGGATTGGGAGATGCCGGAGATCTTTGTTTTGGAGAGAAGAAACAATCCTAACAATTTCACTACTGCCCATGCCGGCAAAAAAAATTTACTTTTTAG
>JBDLTO010000448.1:0-6256 GCA_039805815.1 Bacteroidota bacterium
AGACAACGGGGAATCAGTGTAGCTACCTCGGTTATGTCTTTCGAGTATAAAGGAATGCTTATTAACCTATTGGATACCCCTGGTCACAAGGATTTCGCTGAGGATACTTACAGGACGCTTACCGCTGTAGACAGTGTAGTGCTGGTGGTTGATGGCGTGAAGGGTGTGGAAGAGCAAACCAGAAAGCTGATGGAAGTTTGTCGCATGCGTGATACGCCTGTTATTGTTTTCATCAATAAAATGGACCGTGATGGCAAAAATCCATTTGATTTGCTTGATGAAATTGAAAAAGAGCTCCGCATACAACTCCACCCGTTAAGTTGGCCCATTAATAATGGTAAGGAATTCAAAGGTGTTTATAACCTGTACGACAAAAGCCTGCTTTTATTTCAGCCCAATCAAAAGGTCACTGTTGAGGAAAGTGTGAAGATTGATGATCTGGAAGATCCGATGCTGAATCAGCTTGTGGGTGATAAAGATGCTGTACAGTTGAGGGAAGATGCAGATTTAATTGAAGGCGTTTATGGGGATTTTGATAATGTTGCCTATTTACAGGGTAAAAAAGCCCCTGTTTTCTTTGGTAGTGCTATCAATAATTTCGGGGTGCGTGAATTGCTGGACACTTTCATACGCATATCTCCGGAACCCAGGAGCCGGGAAACAACAGCGAGGATTGTGGATGTACAGGAAAGTAAATTCAGTGGTTTTATTTTCAAAATACATGCCAACCTCGATCCCAAACATCGCGATAGGATAGCTTTTTTGCGTGTCTGCTCAGGCAAGTTTGAAAGAAATACTTTTTATCACCACGTGAGGCTGGATAAAGATGTCCGTTTCAGCAATCCATACAGTTTCCTTGCACGAGATAAGGATGTTATTGAAGAAGCATATCCAGGTGATGTAGTTGGACTATTTGACACGGGTAACTTCAAAATTGGAGATACCCTCACGGAAGGAGAAGATTTTTATTATACCGGTATCCCAAGTTTTTCGCCTGAAATTTTCAAGGAAGTGGTCAATAAAGACCCGATGAAAACAAAACAGCTGGAAAAAGGCCTCAATCAGCTAACAGACGAGGGGGTGGCCCAATTGTTTACACAGCATAACGGAAACCGGAAAATCATTGGCTGTGTGGGTGATCTGCAATTTGAGGTAATACAATACCGGCTTTTACAAGAGTATGGGGCATCGGTTCAATTCAATGCACTGCCGTTTTATAAAGCTTGCTGGTTAACAGCTGATGATAAAACGAAGCTAGATGATTTCACCCGTTTCAAAACATCCAACATTGTAACAGATAAAGACGGACATACCGTTTACCTGGCCCAAAGCGAATGGTTTTTGAACACGGAGATTGCCAATAATCCAAGCATTCAATTCCATTTCAGCTCTGAAATTCATAAGTGATTTAAAAGTTGAGTAACTAATACCTAACTTAACTTCACTCCTGTGTAATTGAATGGTGTTATAGCTTTCAGTTCTTTTTTAACTGCAGCGCTAACTTTTAGGTTACTGATGAATGTGTGAATGCTTTCCTTATCAATCGATGTTTTACCCCGAGTAAGCTCTTTCAAGGCTTCATAAGGCTGAGGATAACGTTCTCTTCTCAAGATTGTTTGGATGGCTTCTGCTACTACAGCCCAGTTTTTATCAAGGTCATTCTGCAATGCAGGTTCATTGAGAACCAGTTTGCCAAGCCCCTTGTTGATAGAATTTATCGCTATCATGAAATGGGCTAACGGTACACCAATGTTTCTGATGACAGTGGAGTCTGTCAGATCACGCTGCAACCTGGAAACAGGTAGTTTTGCAGATAAATGTTCCAGTATCGCTATTGACAAACCGAGGTTTCCTTCTGCATTTTCAAAATCAATGGGATTGACTTTATGTGGCATAGCTGATGAACCAACTTCCCCTTGTTTAGTTTTCTGCCTGAAATATTCCATGGAAATATATGTCCAGATATCCCTGCATAAGTCAATCAAAATGGTGCTTATGCGTTTGATGCAATCAAAATGTGCTGCAAGATTGTCATAATGCTCAATTTGCGTTGTATACTGCTGTCTCTGTAACCCCAATTTGTTTTCACAAAATCTATTTGCAAATTTTATCCAGTCAACTTCAGGGTAGGCAACAAGATGTGCATTGAAATTTCCTGTTGCACCACCAAATTTACAGGAATAGGGTACCTGGTTCAGCAGGATTAGCTGATTTTCCAGACGTTCAACAAATACCATCATTTCCTTTCCCAGGCTGGTTGGAGAGGCTGGTTGTCCGTGCGTTCTGGCTAACATTGGTATTGCTCTCCAGCTCTTTGCCATATCCCTGATTGAGATAATGAGGTTGCTGACCGCTGGATAGAATTCATATTCCAGGGCTTCTTTCCACATCAGTGGAATTGCAGTATTGTTAACATCTTGCGATGTTAATCCGAAATGGATGAATTCTTTAAGCTCTTCAAGCCCAAGCTTATCCATTTCCTTTTTCAAGTAGTACTCCAGTGCTTTGACATCATGGTTTGTTACACTTTCAAATTGCTTAATTTCTAAAGCAGTTTCCGGATTAAAATTATCCAGAAGTTTCCTGAGTGCATTGCTTTTGGCTGCCGGCAAACTGAATAACTTCTGCTGGCCCAAAGCTATAAAGTATTCTATTTCAACCTTTAGTCGGAATTTAATGAGTGCATATTCTGAGAAATAGGCTGCAAGCTGACTGGTTTGTCTGCCGTAACGACCATCTATTGGTGATATTGCTGTAAGTGGGCTTAATTCCATTGTAATGGTTAATTGGTGTAACTTGCAGCAAAATTACAGCAATATTGGTGGAAAGGAAAATAAGGGTTGGCGCAGTTAGTTACCTCAACACAAAACCTATGTTATCGGGACTACAAAGTGGTCCCTTATCTGAGCAAATAGAACTTATTCTTGATTTTCCTGCAGGACTGGCATCTTTGCTACAAAAAGGTGAACTTGATATCGGATTATTACCCGTTGGGGCACTCCATGAACTGGGTGATTATACCATTATAACAAACTGCTGTATAGGAGCATGTGGCGAAGTTGCTTCTGTTGCAGTATTCAGTGATGTTCCTATGAATGAAATTAAGACTGTGATTTTGGATTATCAGTCAAGAACTTCAGTTTTACTTTGTCAGATATTATTCAGGAAATTATGGAAGAAGCAAATACATTTCATAAAAGCCTCCAACGAAAACTACCTGCAGGAAATAGGGGGAAATACTGCTGGTTTGATCATAGGTGACCGTGCACTCCAATATCGCAGTAAATCAAAATATATTTACGATCTGGGGGAAGGTTGGAAACAATTAACAGGATTGCCTTTCGTTTTTGCTGTTTGGGTCATAAAGCAAAAAATTGATGATCACTTTCTCAGTCTTTTTAACGAAGCAGTTGAACAAGGGATTCAACAGCTATCCACCAATATCCCCATAATCGATTTTCCTGAATATAATCTTTATACTTATTTTACGAAAAATATCTCCTATAAGTTCGATGACCAAAAACGCGCAGGGTTGGAGATTTTTTTAAAAGAAGTGAGGCTTCACCATGAAATTTCTGCATCAAACTAATCTTGCGTATGCGGGCAATAAATAAGACAGCAATCATAACAGGAATTACAGGTCAAGATGGTGCATACCTTACTCAATACTTACTGGGATTGAATTATTCAGTAGTGGGGTTAACCCGTTCTTATTCATCGGCAGGCCTTTCCAAATTAATGAAACTTGGCATTGACTCACAGATTCAACTTGAGGAGTGTGATCTTATGGATTATTCCTCAATTATCAGAATACTGCAAAAGTATAAACCTGATGAGTTTTATAATCTTGCTGCACAGAGTTCAGTTGCAGCATCATTCAACCAACCCATAGGGACCATACAGTTCAATTCCATATCAGTTCTCAATATTCTGGAAGCAATACGTTCATCCAACTCAGCAATCAGATTCTATCAGGCATCCAGCAGTGAAATGTTTGGCCGTGTTCCCACACTTCCTATCCGGGAAGACAATGTGCTGAATCCTGTTAGTCCGTATGCAATTTCCAAGGCTACGGCTCACTGGATTGTTAGAAACTACAGAGAGGCATACGGTATCTTCGCTTGCAGTGGGATACTTTTTAACCATGAATCTTCCCTCCGGGATGATACTTTTTTTGTGAAAAAAGTGATAGAATCAGCCCGGAAAATAAAAGCCGGCAAGATGGATATGCTCCATGTGGGTAATATCATGATCAAAAGAGATTTTGGTGCATCCAAAGAATATGTCAAAGTCATGCATGCCATGCTCCAACACCCTTTTCCGGATGATTATGTTGTGGCTTCTGGTACATCCGTTTTGCTCAAAGATATCATCGATTTTGTGTTTGATTATCTGGGTGTAGCAGCAAACAAATATGTGGTGGATGACAAGCTTTTCAGGCCATCCGAAATCAGTGATTTGTATGGCGATAGCAGCAAGGCAAGAAATCAACTTGGATGGAATTACAATAAGGATTTTTTTGAAGTGCTTCGGGAAATGATTGATGAAATTGAAAATGGAATCAATTGATTGGAATGTCACGCATTACTATTATTACGATATGTTTCAACAATCTGCATGATTTGGTCAAAACCTGTCAGTCGGTTGATGGTCAGTTGCGTCCCCCCTTTGAACATTGGATAATCGACGGCTCAACTTCGAATGACATAGCCCAATGGCTGCAACAAAATGAACAACCTGTTTATCGCAAATGGATATGTGAGCCGGATAAAGGGATTGCTGATGCGTTCAATAAAGGGATTGCAAGGGCAACGGGAGATGTTATTCAGTTGCTCAATTCAGGCGACATTTACGCCAACGAAAAAGTGCTTGAGCAGGTTGGTAATGCTTTCGAGGAAGACCAATCCCTGCAATGGCTCACAGGAATGATTTGTTTGATTAGGTTGGGCGTTCCTGTTGTGGTGGGCAAACCTTTTGACCCAACTAAGCTTTACAGGGGTATGCGTAGTGTCTCTCACCCCACCTGGTTTGTCAAACGGACTTTATATCAACAAGTCGGCATTTATGATTCCAGTTATGCCATTGCCATGGATTATGAAATGATGTGTCGACTGAAAAAATTCAAATCAGGTTTCTTGCCCATACCATTCGTTGTTTTTGATGACACAGGGGTTAGTACCAATAATTACTTCGCTGCACTGTCTGAAACTAAAAAAGCTTACCAATCCCATTTCGGATTTTCCCTTCCCATGGAATTATGGCAGTTGCGTCTGAAATTATTGTATACTTTACAGCATACTGCTTTGGGTAAATTTCTTTTTCATGTGAAGCGTACTCTAGGGCTGGAAAACATGTGACAAAAAACCTGCTGGATTAGCTGCTCAAGAATCTTCGGTACAATGCATTTGTTTGAATCACCGTATTTTTCCAGGTGAAAATGAGCGCACGTTCATACCCTTTTGAAACCAAAACTTCACATGCATCAGGATTTTTGAGCAGGTCAATAGCAACTGACGCAATATTTGCGGGGTCGAGTGGATCAAAATACCGTGCGGCATCCCCACCCACTTCTTCAAGGCAGGAACCTTTTGCTGTGGCACAAGGTACACCACAACTGAAAGCCTCTACGAGCGGTAAGCCAAATCCCTCGTACAGACTAGGATATATAAGCAAGGAGGCATTCTTGTATAACCTGATGATATCCACATCACTCCGAATCGGCTCATAAATTATGCGGTCGGATAGCCCAACTTGCGCAATGGCAGTTGCCTCTGATTCGGTGAAATGACCTCCACCACCAAAAACAAAACGCATTTCCTTCATTTCTTGGGCCATTATACTGAGAGCCTGCAGGTAATTACCGAAGTTTTTGTGCACGCCCTTTCTACTTCCGATGAATAGCACATAAGGCGGGGTATCTGTGTTTTTGGGACAAGCCGCAATTGCGGCAGTTTCAAGTGAACTGGCCAAATAAATAGTGGTTACTTTGGCGGGATCAATATTGAAATGCGTGATGATGTCTTGACGGGTATTTTCAGAAATTGAAATGATGTGGTCTGCTGCATGGATAATTTTTTTCCGGTGGCGAATGAGTTTGGAAAACCGCTCTTGCCCTTCATGATACTTTTCATCAATCATGTCCAGTACCGTAATGAACATGGGTTTTCCCTGCGTGTTTTTGAGGGCCGATTGATTGAAATATGTGGGGTGGAAAATGTCAAATTCCGTTTGACGAACCTTGTATTGGGTGTAAAAG
>JBDLTO010000449.1:0-3251 GCA_039805815.1 Bacteroidota bacterium
TTACCCTCTAAATGAGCTAGGGACTGTGGTTAATGTGAGTACATATGAACGGACTGCGTGGGCTACAGCTGGACTTCAATATTTATCTCAAAATCCATTGGGGGCTGGTCTTTTAGGCGATTCCCTTAGAAGAATAGCAGCCAAGAATGGTGTTGAATCTCAGTCATTACGCTTTACCCATAGCGGTTGGATTGATTTGACTTTGGCAATAGGCGTACCCGGAATATTGTTAATCTTTTTGTCGATATTAAGTAGTCTTTACTGGGCCATGAAACGTCAATCAGAATTAGCCAGTGTTACAGTCTGGTTATTGGTGGCAATTACAATATTTTGGTTGATAGCTGAGCTAGCGACCAATAAGCATTTTGTCGAAATGCTAATCTTCATGTTGGTCTTTTTGGGGACAGTTAATGCTTATGATCAATCTGAGGAAAATGATTCTAACAATACAAGGTGAATTTTGAATTGAAGAAAAAATGGTTGATTCTTTCGCATGCTTTTAATATGGATGGCCGCGCCGCCAGTTTGACGGTGACGGACAAAATGCCTTATTTGCTGAAAGCTGGTATTGCACCAGTGGTATTGAGTTCTGTGACGGGAGTTAAAGATACACGTTTCCAACATCATCAATTATTGCCATGGGGTCCTTCAGGACTGCGATTTGATTTTAGACATTGGTTCGCTAATCGCTTTTCAAGGGGTACGTTATACAAAATCATTACCCCATTAGTATCATTTATCTTGCTTCCTTTTACCATTCTTGAAAGGGCTTCGACAGGTCTATCAAGTCAATCATCTTGGTCAATTCCGGCATTCTTTCGCGGGTTATATTTAATTAAAACAGGGCAAGTCGACCTCATTTTTAGTTCTGGTGGCGCATGGTCTGCTCACTTGGCTGCTTGGTGGTTAAAAAAGGTTACCGGGGTTCCCTGGATTGCCGAAATCCACGATCCGATGGTGATTCGTGATGATCCTGAGGATGATGGTATCCGTCCTCGTAAAAAGAAAGATGCTCGTTTTCTCCAAAAACTTGAGGGGAGAATTTGTCGTGATGCTAATCTTGTATGGTGGTTTACTGAAGGTGCTCTTAACTATGCAAAGCATCGGCACCCAGAGTTAGGGGATAAAGGATTTGTTATCCTTCCTGGGGCTGAGCCTCCAATTACAAAAGCAGAGCATCAATACGGTAATACATTAAATATCTGCCATTTTGGTTCCCTAGCGGAAGACCGAACCATTACCCCAGTCATGCAGGGGCTGCAACAGTTATTTAAAAAATATCCACAAGCCAGAGATTTGGTAAAAATTCATGTTTACGGGGCCAGCTTAGATAATAATTCTAATATGACTATGAGCCAGTTAGGCTTTGAAGATTTATTATTGAGTCATGGTCGCCTAGAGCATGACCCCCTGACGGGAATGTCTGGTCGTCAGCGAGTGATTCAAAAAATGCATGAAGCTGATATTTTGCTTTTGTTACATGGTAACTATGAATGGTGTGCGGAATACATCCCATCTAAGCTGTATGATTATGTTTGGGCACAAAGACCAATACTTGCTTTGACTAATCGCAATCAGTTTTTGGATGAATTATTGATAAGTTACTCAGCATACATAGCAAAAACTCTTGATATCAATAGCATTACTGATCAGTTAGAAATCATTTGGTTGGGTTGGCAAAAAAAACAACTAAGAGAAGTGCCATTCAAGCCTGTTAGAGTTGAGGATGCTGTCAACCAAATTCTTGAGCACGTGAAAGAAGTTTGATGAGTAACGAGAAAACTTTTGCGATTTATTGTAAGACTTATAGTCGTGACTTTTTAAGAGTCAAAAGACTTCTAGCCAGTATTGATCAATTTAATCAAGATAAGATTCCTGTTTACGTATCAACACCTGCTCATGAAAAAGATCTTTTTGACAGAATTGTTGAGGTAAATCACTCAGCAATATGGATTGCAGATGAGAATATTATTTATGCCAACTCTAGAGTGCCAAAAGGGATACATGAGGGAAAGTCAGGGTATTTAGTTCAGGCAATGGTGCGCCCAGAATTTTGGCGATTAGGATTGGCAAAAAACTATTTATGTATTGATTCTGATAGTCAATTTATCAAGAATTTTTACTTATCTGACTTCCTAGATTTTGATGGTAACCCTTTTACGGTTATTCATCAAAATAAAGAATTATTAATGATGGCAGCTAATCGTGGAAAGTCAAAAGTCATTCAGGATTTTCATGGCGAATGCGCAAGAATTAAGTCAGTCTTCAATCGTGCTGGACCAGATTATTCCTATATGCCTTCTCCTTTTATTTGGTCATCAGAGGTTTGGAAATCTCTTGATGATCAATATCTAAAACCCCAAGGGAAAACAATTTGGGATGTGGTGACTCGAGACTTGGTGGAATACCTATGGTACGGAGAGGCCTTGTTGGCTTATCAAGCCATTCCTATTAAGCCTATTGAGCCCTTATTCAGGGTTTATCACTATGATTGGCAATACTATGTATTGCAGCGGCAGGGAGAAAACCTTAACAAGGTGAAAGACAATTATTTGGGAGTCATTTATCAATCTAATTGGGAATCTGAAATGGACTATGGTTCTTCGGATAAGGGGTTGTTGTCCCGATCACTGAAATCAATCAAGCGATTTGGAAGGTATTTGCAGAGCTTTCTATGACTCAATTAAATCATAAGCAACCCTTGATCAGCGTGAGTATGCCTGCTTACAACGCGGAACTTTACATAGCTGAATCGATTGAGAGTGTATTAAATCAAAGATATAAACATTTTGAGTTGATCGTATGTGATGATGGCTCTACAGACCATACTCTTGAAATTATTAAGTCTTATGAAAAAAAAGACCCAAGAATTAAAGTATTTTCTATGAGCGAAAATATGGGTTTAGCAAGTGTCAGAAATTTTATTTCTGGTAAAACTCAGGGTAAGTACATCGCACTTCTTGATTCAGATGATTTATGTTCACCTGAGCGCTTTGATGAACAAGTAAGAATGCTAGAGTCTGGGGAGTGTGATGTTTGCGCTAGCGAGTATTACACATTAGATATGGGCAATGGTAAAAAACGAGCACGCCATCGCTATGAGTCAGATGCTGACTTAAAGGCTTTGCTGACTATTTACAACCCAATTTGTAATTCTACAACCATGATTTCTCGAGAGCTGATGTTGAAGTTTCCATACAAAGAAAATCTTAAAGGAGGTCCTGAGGACTATGATTTATGGGTCAATCTTG
>JBDLTO010000450.1:0-9144 GCA_039805815.1 Bacteroidota bacterium
GCACCGGGAGCAAGTGTTGCTCCTGTCAATGGTGCATTAGGTGGCGGTGGAGCTGGCGAATGTAATCTTTTTGCTTTCAAGATTGATTTTGAGCTCGATGGTGTCAAAGCCGGTGTGCTAACATCAATAAATGGAGTTCCCTATGATACCTTAGGTTGTGTTCCACTCATGGTTGACTTTCAGGATACTCTGGAACTTGGTGAGCGGTATATCTGGGATTTTAATGATGGTTCACCGAGAGATACAACTGATGGTCCGAGTAACAGGCATGAATTCAAAGCAGCAGGAATATACCGCGTCATGCTTATTGTGGAAAACCAAGATCGTTGTATTCCGCTGGATACTTCTTATCAGGAGATTGTTGTGCGCACAGACAAGGTTGACCTCAAATCAGACGTAACCAAGGTTGGATTGTGTAACAGCCTTGAATACGAATTGCAAAATCTTTCAGTGGCACCGGCTGGAAAGACATTTGGGCCCAATTCATTTGAGTGGGATTTTGGTGATAAGTCGCCAAGGGTAATTGCGGGTAGCAACAGCGTCAGGCATACATTTCCTGCTGTGGGAACCTATTCAGTGCGACTTTATTTGCGGGATAATTCATTTTGCAATACTGATGACTATGTTGACCTACGTGTATCTGTGACACCACTTTTGAGGGCATCATTTAAAGTGGATTCCATCATCTGTTTTCCTGATCGGGTTAGTTTCAGTAACCTCTCATTGGGTGGAAAGACCTTCAGCTGGGACTTTGGCTTTGCCACTGCTACAGGATTCAATCCAGGTAGGATAAGCTTCCCTGGTCCGGGTGATTATCCTATTAAGTTGACTGCTTTTGATAACAGCACTTGTAATCCTGTTGATGATACTACCATTATTGTGCGAGTAAGGGAGAAACCCCAGGCAGCTTTTACATTCAGTCCACTCCAGCCCATTGAAAACACACCCACACAGTTTACCAATAACTCCACAGGAGCTAATCGTTTTCAATGGTTTTTTGGAGATGGCACAATTTCATTTGCCAAGGATACTGTGCATCAATATCAAAAAACAGATTCCTACAATGCAACGCTCGTTGCGCTAAATATTTACGGCTGTTCAGATACAGCAGTGCGCGTAGTATCTGCCATTGTAAATCCTGTTGTAGGCGTTCCAACTGCATTTACCCCTAACAATGATGGCATTAATGATGTGGTTAAGGTGAGAGGGTTTGGTATTGATCAGATGATGTTCAGGATTTATAACCGATGGGGGCAGGAAGTTTTTGTTTCCCAGAATCCTGAATATGGTTGGGATGGAAAAGTAAGGGGTGAACTCCAGCCAATGGATGTTTACGGTTATACCTTGAATATTGTTTTTACTGATGGAACAACTTTAAACAGAAAAGGTGAAATAACGTTAATAAGATGATGTTTGCAGCATACCTGCAAGAAAATGAAGAATAAAGCGTTAACTGTATGGTGAATATTGGCAAATATTGGAAATCAACCTGGCTGGGACTACTCCTCCTGTTCTTAATAGGAACGGGGTATGCTCAGGATTTGCATTTTTCACAATTTTTCAATTCACCGTTAACAACCAATCCTGCGAATACAGGCTTTATTCCTACTGCCGACTACAGACTTGGGGCACATTACCGGGATCAGTGGTCAAACGCTTTTGTTCCCTATAAAACGCTCAGTATATCAGGAGATTTTCAGTTCCTCCGCAATAAATTTCCAAGCGGTTGGATGGGGCTCGGTGGCATGATTTTGCAGGATGTTGCCGGTACAGGAAGCCTCCGTTCTACCAAGGTGTATGTTTCTACGGCCTATCACCAGATGATTGGTGTAGCTGGACTACTTTCAGCAGGGTTTAATCTCGGTTATGCCGGTAAGAGCATAGATTTAACTAAAATGACTTTCGGTGATCAATGGAATGGGAAATTTTTTGATCAGAAAATCAACAGCCTTGACCTAAACAATATTCAGAATAATTCCATTGGTTATTTTGATATGCAGGCAGGATTGAACTATTCTTATTTTCCCACTGACGACATTTACTTTCATACTGGATTCAGTGTACACCACGTAAACAAACCACGTGAGTCGTTTTTTGCCGATGCAAGTGGCTATGACAACAGGATATCACAGCGCTCAATTTTCTTTGCTGATGCCATGATCAAGATGAATGACTGGGTGATTCTTTCTCCATCCATCTATTACACAACACAGGCTAAAGCTTCAGAGTTTGTAGTAGGCATGCATGCAAATTATAACCTCGCTGATGACGGGGATCAGCAGCTGCTGGGCGGAGTTTACCTGAGATCAGGTGAATCCATAATACCCATGGTGGGATACCAATGGAGAAATTTCAAATTTACATTCAGTTACGATGTTTCGAGGTCATCTTTGAAATACACAAATCCTGGTCTTGCCTCATCTGAAATGTATTTGCAGTTTGACGGTGTTTACTCAACAAATTATGGCTCTGGTAAACAAAGTCTTTGTCCAAACTTTAAAAATTAATTCCGAAAAAAAGATCCCCTGCTTGTGATTAATCACTTGAAATCTCTGACCAGGGCGTTTACCAGACAATCGGGTGTGTCATGTTTCGTGATGCGTTGCCAGATTGGATCATAGAGGAAACCGCTATCCTGAAGGTATTCAAGGTGTGCTATCAGGTGGTTATAAAATCCTCCGGAGTTCAGGATATGAATTTTTTTGTCGTGGATACTTAACTGGTTCCAGGTAAGCATTTCGAACATTTCGTCTAAGGTGCCAAATCCACCCGGAAGAACAATGCCTGCCATGCCTAGTTCATACATGGTGCGTTTGCGTTCATGCATGTCTTCTGTTATGATAAGTTCAGTGAGGCCATTATGCTGGTGTTCCCATTCGAGCAAGACACGTGGCAATATACCAGTTACTGATGAACCATTTGCCAGGGCATTGTTGGCTATGTCGCCCATGATACCCTTATGGGAGCCACCGTAAACGATATCAAATCCGCTTTTCCCCAGCAGTTCACCCAGCTTTGAGGCATCAGCTGAAAAGATGGGGTTATTGCCATGTTTGGAACCGCAGAAAACGGCAATTTTCGGCCTGGAACTTGATTGCATTTGTTTATTTTTTCTTGTAATCACCGCGTTTCCAGGAGCGGATAAATTCTCCCCAAGCAAATGGGTTGAATATATTCATGGGAGGAGCCTGTCCGGTATAGTAGTACCGCTGTGCAGTTTTGGCGAGATTCATATTAACTGACTCACGCCCATCATTGGGGAGGGAGCGCATTAGAATCCTCCTGGTGGCCATGTCTGTGTTTTTTCGAGCCAGTTCAATGTTATCGTCTGGCACATCTGTTGAAACGAAATCCCGCTCAAATTGTTCCCTTGTAGGTCTTGGTTTAATGATAGCAGCTGGCAGATAAGTGGTATCGTTGATCATCAGTTGAATGATGCTGAATTGATTTCCCTCTAGTGTTGAGGGTATTTTGGTGATCTTGTTTTTAAAACCAATGCAACTGAATTCTATTTCATCTCCTTTCATAACCACAATCGAGAATACACCCTGTCCGTTAGTGAGTGTTCCTCTTCCGCTTCCTTTCACAAGGATACTTACAGCAGGAAGACCTCTTAAACTATCAGCAGTCATTACAACTCCATAGAGTTGTACCACAGAATCTTTGAAATTTTCAAACTGTGCTTTTACTGCAAATGGCATAAAAAAGACAAACAATAAGGAATGGCGGAGCAATTTTTTCATCATCATCATCGATACACAAAATAAGGTCTTCTTTCTGATAAACAAAGTAGAGTAGGAATGGTTAATTTTGCAGTCTGAATATTTTAACAATTTATATTTATGGATACAGCTGCGGTTTTGAAGGCGTTAAGTACAGTTCAGGAGCCCGATCTCAAAAAAGATCTTGTAACACTCAACATGGTCAGGGATGTTAGGATAGGTGAAAAAAATATTGAATTTACTGTAGTCTTAACCACGCCAGCTTGTCCGATGAAGGAGATTATGCGGCGTGATTGTGAAAAAGCCATTCATGAACACATCAGTGATGAACTTGAAGTTATCGTCAATTTTACTGCCAACACCAGTTCAATAAGGGTAGACCTTACCTCTGTTTTGCCTGGAGTCAAAAATATTATTGCTGTTGTGAGCGGAAAAGGAGGCGTTGGTAAGTCAACTGTTTCCGCCAACCTTGCTCTGGCATTGGCACAGCAGGGTGCAAAAGTGGGACTAATGGATGCAGACATTTATGGTCCGAGTGTTCCCATTATGTTTGGGGTACGTGGGCAAAGACCACTGATGGAAAATGTTGATGGGAAGGACAAAATCATTCCACTTGAACAACACGGTATAAAACTGATCAGCATCGGATTACTGGTAGATGAGAAAAGTGCTGTAGTATGGCGTGGTCCAATGGCGAGTAGTGCTATCCGCCAGTTTGTAACTGATGTGCACTGGGGAGAACTGGATTACCTCGTTATCGATATGCCACCCGGAACAGGAGATATCCATCTAACCCTGGTTCAGACCATTCCAGTTACAGGTGCTGTTGTTGTAACCACGCCACAGGAAGTGGCGCTTGCAGATGCCAAAAAGGCCATTGCGATGTTCGGACAGGCACAGATTCGGGTCCCTATAATTGGACTTGTAGAGAATATGGCCTGGTTTACGCCAGCGGAACTTCCAGCGAATAAGTACTATATTTTCGGTAAAGATGGGGGAAGAAACCTGGCAGATCAGTTGGATTTGAATTTCCTGGGACAGATTCCCCTCGTTCAAAGTATCCGCGAAGGTGGAGATAAGGGAGCACCTGCCATGCTTGGCGGTGACGCCCAGACTCAGGAAGCATTTTCCGCTTTTGCAGCCGAAACAATCAGGGCAATAGCGGTTGCAAATGCAGGCAAGGCAGAAAGCTAGTGAAGTTTCTGTTTAGTTTATAAAAAGGAAATACTATTTGGAAAGAAATGCTTTTCCTCCGGGGGCAGTTAATCTGAAGCTTTCCCGCTTCCCATCTATGTTGATGTGTATGATATTGATGTGCTCAGATTTGTAAGCATACATCAGGTCTGTGTTGACTTCAATAGATTTGACGCCTGTTAACTTGGGTACATTTAAATAAACCCAGGCAACTTCCTTGTCAATTTCATAGCCCAGGTATTGCATGGCCTTGGGTTTGCCATTGATATTTAGCTTCAG
Source organism: Bacteroidota bacterium (assembly GCA_039805815.1). Taxonomy (GTDB): domain Bacteria; phylum Bacteroidota; class Bacteroidia; order Chitinophagales; family Chitinophagaceae; genus Pollutibacter. Next base: position 5,196 of record JBDLTO010000450.1, read on the forward strand.
GTGGTTGGTGAAGTAATCGTTAAGAGACTTGTTTGTCAATTCCTTATTTCCCTGGTAGAGGTCGTGTTTTTTGCCTGTGACGCCTCTCAGTGTTTCTTCCATGTCATCAGGAAAAACCTTGCAGGCAATACCTAATTCCTTTGTTTTGCTGCTGTATTCAACCTCCAGTACTGCTGTGTAAAATGGATGCCTTCCGGCACCGGTAAGTGAAAACATTAGCAGCGCCAACAGATATCTTTTCATACAGTAAAATTCCGAATTATTTTCAGACCTTTAAAATGTGAATGATTTTATATTTTATTTCAAGGAAGGATGGTTCCATATCATGAGTGCAGATGCCACCGATCATCTCCTCTTTATCACAGCGCTTGCAGTGATTCATTCATTTAAAGCCTGGAAAAAAGTACTGGTGCTTGTCACTTCATTTACAATCGGGCATGCCATTACCCTATACCTCAGCGCATTGGAAAAAGTTCATTTTCCAACTGAAACAGTTGAATTCGCCATACCCTGTACCATTGTTTTAACAGCTTTGCTGAATTTGGTCACAAAGGGTGGAGGAGATGAAAGGACTAAGCGCATTCAGTATCCGTTTGCACTGATATTTGGACTGATTCACGGTATGGGATACGCAAATTATATCCGCATGATGCTCTCCAAAGACCAGCATTTTGTTTTGGGATTGTTTAGCTTCAATGTGGGACTGGAATTTGGGCAGATTTTCGTAGTTTTATTGATTCTGTTGATCAGCTGGCTGATGACTCGGAATAAACTGGTTTCCCAAAGGGTGCTTGTAATTCTGGTATCACTTGTGATCATGGGATTCTCTTTGCAAATAGCCATAGCAAGATTTCAATATTTACCATAAAAACAAGTTCATGAAACATGTCTTAATGATGATGCTACTTGCCGGTGCTGTAGCATCTGCTTCAGCACAACCCCTGCGCAATCCGGGTTCAAACCATGGTAACAGGTTTGAGCAGCTGGATTACCTCATGCAGGACCCTAATGAGTACCGCACTGCCAGCGGTGCACCCGGACCCAAGTACTGGCAGCAGCGTGCAGATTATGATATCAATGTGGATATCAATGAGGAAGCCAATGTGCTCACAGGTTCTGAAACGGTAACCTATTTCAACAACTCTCCTGATATCCTCACTTATATCTGGTTACAAATAGACGAGAATTTCCACCACCCTAACAGTGATAACAACTACGACAAGCCATCCACAATGGGCAACAGGCTTACTCATCAGCAGTTGCTGCAAATGAATCCCCAGGAGTACATGAAAGGATTTGGTGTAAATATTACAGCATTAACCGACGCATCCGGGAAACCACTGTCTTACACAGTAAATCAGACTATGATGCGTGTGGATATGCCCATTCCTTTGAAGCCCGGACAAAAATTCATTTTCAAAGTGACCTGGAATTACAGGATTCCCGATAAGCTGACTCGCTATGGAAGGGGTGGTTATGAGTACTTCGCCGAAGATGATAACAATCTTTATTCAATTGCGCAATGGTTTCCACGTTTGGCTGTATACAGCGATTTTCAGGGATGGCAGAATATGCAGTTTTCCGGAGGTTCTGAATTTGCCCTCGCATTCGGAAACTACAAGGTCAATATCACAGTTCCTGAAGACCATATTGTTGCAGCTACCGGTGAATGTAAAAACCTTGCAGCGGTATTGACTCCTGCCCAGCTTGCCCGCTGGAACCAGGCACAGACTGCTGCCAGTCCGCTTGAAATTGTAACCCTTCAGGAAGCATTGGACAATGCCAAGGAGAAGTCCAAAGGCAAAAAAACCTGGATTTATGAGGCTCAGAACGTGAGAGATTTTGCCTTCAATACTTCACGCAGGCTTGTTTGGGATGCCATGGCTGTAAATGTAGAGGGTAAGAAAGTGATGTGTATGAGCTATTACGGTAAGGAGGCTTATCCAATCTACAGTAAATATTCCACCAAAGCCGTGGCGCATACCATTGATGTGTATTCAAAGTTTACTACGCCATATCCTTATCCGGTAGCCATTTCCGTTGAGGCCTCAATTGGTATGGAATACCCCATGCTCGCTATGAATTATGGTAGGGCTGAAAAAGACGGAACCTATAGCGAGTCTACAAAATATGGAGCCATTGGTGTAATTATTCATGAAGTGGGACATAATTTCTTCCCCATGATTGTAAACTCCGATGAGCGTCAGTACTGGTGGATGGATGAAGGTCTCAATACTTTTGTTCAGTTTTTGACAGAACAGGAATTTGATAACAATTATCCTTCCCGCCGCGGACCTGCACACTTGATTACAGACTACATGCGTCTGCCTAAAAATATGCTGGAGCCCATCATGACAAAGGGTGATAATGTAGCCAGTGTAGGTTCCAATGCCTACGCCAAAGCTGCAACAGGTTTGAATATCCTGCGTGAAACCATTATGGGTAGGGAATTGTTTGATTATGCTTTCAAGGAGTACGCCAGAAGATGGGCATTCAAGCATCCAACACCGTATGATCTTTTTCGTACTATGGAAGACGCCAGTGCGGTTGACCTCGACTGGTTCTGGAGAGGCTGGTACTATGGAACAGACCCGGTAGATATTTCACTTGACTCTGTAAAATGGTTCAAGCTGGATTCCGAAAAAAATATGGCCACGCTTCAACAAACTGAGTTTGAGAATATCAGCAAAATCCGCAACAGAGAAGGTAACAAAATTAATTTCTACACAGACAGAGACACAACCTTGCGGGACTTTTATTATTACAACCGCAATGCGGATATGAAAATGTTCCAGGGTATGGCCCAGCAACAGCTGAATGCACAGAAAGATGTGGCCCATTACAAAGACTGGGAAGACAAAAACCTTTACGAGCTTACTTTCAGCAACAAAGGAGGCATGATTATGCCCATCATTGTGGAGTGGACTTTCAAAGACGGTTCAAAGGAAGTGGACAGGATCCCGGTAACTATCTGGCGATTGAATGAAGAGCATGTTTCCAAACTCTTTGTAAAAAATAAAGAGGTTGCTGCCATCAAGCTCGATCCGATGCGTGAAACAGCAGACATCAATGAAGCAAACGGAATGTGGCCCGTAAAGGAAATGCCTTCCCGTTATCAGCTGTTCAAAGGTGCTTCAAGCATCAGTGGTTTGGGCGCTCCACGTGGTGGTGGCGGAGCCGGTAATGCGATGCAGCAGGCTGCAAAAAAATAAGTTATTTCAACCAAGAATTGAACTCTTCCTGAGTTACGAGGCCCTGTTTACGGATTACTTCTTTACCATTTTTGTAAAGGATAAACGTAGGCAGGGCTTCAACATTCAGGCTTTTCATCAATTGGTCTTCTACACCGCCGTCCATTTTTACCAAAGTAAGTTTGCCGGTATTGGCTTTCATAAACGACTGTAAAACTGGTTCCATTTTCCTGCATGGTGGGCACCATTCTGCCCCAAAATCCACCAGTACAACCGGGGTGCTTTGAACCTGTCCTAAATAGGAATCCATAGTGGTTTGAGGCATATTTGACCCTCCTGCAACCGGTAGGTTGTTCATCTTCCAGGCGTTGATTCCCCCTTCAAGATTGATGACTTTATAACCTTTAGAAGCCAAAAAACTTCCTGCTGCTGCGCTTCTGCCTCCGCTGAGACAATAAATGTAGACTGGTTTATTTTTATCCAGGTGCTGGGTTCTGTCTTCAAATTCTGCCTTGTTCAGCCAATTGGCTTGTAGGGCATGAGCAATATGACCGCTCTTGAATTCGTCGGCAGTTCTTGCATCCAGTACCTGGATGTTTTTTGCCTGTATGGCAGCTGCATAGGACGTGGCGTTTAACGTGGATAGCTGTGCTTCAGAATTGCAAGAAACAATTGTCAGCAAAAGAAAGGGCAACAATCTTTTCATTCGATTAAATTTCTACAAAGATACCACATTTCCAATCAGGGTACCAGGAGCC
>JBDLTO010000451.1:0-12744 GCA_039805815.1 Bacteroidota bacterium
ATGGGGTTGCCGGAGTTAATGGTTGCGCAGTAAGAACCGCTTGAGTAGAGGCGCTCACACAGCCATTCGGTGACTTGATATAAACAGTGTATGTGCCGGCAGATAACCCACTGAAAACACCTGATGCGTTAAAAGTACCCGTTCCTGCTATGCTGTATAAATTGCCAGGAGATAATGGCGCTGTTACATTGATTATACCAGCTTTGAAACAATCCGGTTGTGCAATTTCCAATGATGGCAGTTCAGGAATCGACAAAACCTGAATAAAAATAGCGTTGCTTGTTGCATCAGAACAAACTCCCACACTGGTTGTTTTCACAGTATAACTACCACTTTCTTTTACCACTAGTGTATATCCACTTATACCTTCAATGGTGTTCCCGTCTTTCAACCATTGCAATGGTTGGTTTGATACCGCCTGCAAGCGGATACTGTCACCGGCACATACAGTTAATTTGTCTGCGTAAAGCACAGGTTGTGAGGGGATTGCAGCAACAGTAACCAGGATGCCATCGCTTTGCTGAGACAGACAACCTGTGCTGCTGCGGCGACTTACAGTGAACACACCTTCTGAAGATGCAGTATAAGTTTGCGACTGTGCCCCGGCAAGTGGAATACCATATTTATACCATTGGTAACTATCCCCTTCACCGGCTGAAAGTACAACACTGCCACCAGAACAAATCTGCGTGGAGCCCGCTGGTGTGATCAAAAGCTTGGGTTCATTCTCAACCGGAAGGCTGATGGTTGCTGCAGTGGCGGCACTTACACAGCCATCCGCATGCTTAACCGAAACCGCATAGGTGCCAGGAGCAAGTGAACTAAAAACACCACTCTGGTTAACATACGTGTTCCCATCAAGACTATACGTATATCCTGCACCAACTGGTGACGAGACCGTTATGCTTCCCGTTTGAGACGGACAAACAGGCTGTGTTACCGCAACAACAGGTGCAGCAGGAACCAGCGGATTCTGATCAATTACAACAGTCGTAATACCACTGATACATCCACTCGTGCCCCTCACAGAAACATTGTAGGTGCCCGGTAATAAGTTTGAAAAGACACCGGTGGAGTCACTGAAGTCAACACCATCGAGGCTGAAACGGTAACCCGCATTCCGGGGTGAACTCACTGTAATTTTTCCACCACCATTGCTGCAGGTGGGCTGTACAACAGACAAGGATGGGGTTGCCGGAGTTAATGGTTGCGCAGTAAGAACCGCTTGAGTAGAGGCGCTCACACAGCCATTCGGTGACTTGATATAAACTTGATAGGTGCCGGCAGATAACCCACTGAAAACACCTGATGTGTTTGCAAATGAAATACCATCAACACTGTATTGAAAACCTGCCAGCAACTGGGCAGTCACAGTTATCGATCCTGAAGCAGTTGAACAAGTAGGCTGAACCAGACTAACTTGAGGGGCAACCGGTGACGGTAAAACCCTTACAACAGCAACCAAAGGGTTAGGGTCTGGAGGTATATTATCACCACTAACTGTTACATAAAATAATTGATCAGTTTCCAGTTTGGGAGTTGAAAAATTTGCACCTGTAAACAACAGTTGAGACAGACCTTGATCGGCATACCACCTGAATACAGGATTAACAACATTTACGGCACTGGCAGTTAGTGCTGCGGCAGACTGAGCGCAAATGACAGATGAGGTTACTGAAAAATCATATACCTCTATTTTAACCTTTGCTGTATCATTGAGCGGTTGCGGATCGTTATTTTTTTTATCGGCAATGAAAGCAATATTTGTATAATTTGTAGCTGTGGTTGAAGGGTTTACCAAAGCTACAAGCTGAAGAGAGGTAGAGTCACCAGCACGAAGATCCTCAACATCCCATTCCCCTGTTACCGGATTATACGCTTGTGGATTTGAAGAAGAAATGAAACTAAAACCGGAAGGAAGCAAGTCTGAAACAATTACATCATCGGTTTTGGATAGACCCGTATTCTTCAGCTTTATGGTAAAAATAATCCTGCTGCCAACCCTTGCTGCTATCCTGTCTGCCTGCTTGGTTAGCACCAGGTCAACGGCACCACCTCCACCATTCCCATTACGGTCACCTTGGGCATAAAGAGGTTGCAGCAATCCTGTTAAGATTACACAAAAAGTAAAAACCATCAACCTGAAAGGATGATTAGATTTCAGCATACGCCCTATTAAAATTTAAAATTGGTAAGGATTGAAAAGACTTCGCCGGAAACTGGTTTCCACAAAAAGAAGTCGGTTTTTCACAAAACAGCGGAATTTGACTTGTAAAAGTGCGAAAAAATATTCGGATTTGGTAGTTTTCGTAACTTATTTATCAAAATAATACCGGCAGCCAGGACAGAAAATAATCATAAAAAAGAGTGCCATGCATCTTTCCATTTCGAAAAAGTGTATGGCACTGATAATCAATATCTTAAATATACGAAATTTTCAGCAAATCTTAATCACGGCGACCGTACAGGTTACCCAGTAAGCGGAGGATCTCCACATAAAGCCATACCAGGGTAACCAATAATCCGAAAGCACAATACCATTCCATATGTTTGGGAGCACCCATAGCAGAACCTTGCTCTATCCTGTCGAAGTCGAGCAACAGACTCAAAGCGGCAATAGCTGTGATGGCAATGGATATACCAATGCTCAACAGGCTACCTTGCTGAAGGCCGGAAATATTTACACCGAAGAGCGACAATACAAAGGTGATCAGGTAGAACAGCGCGATACCGCCTATGGCTGCGAACATGATAGAACGGAAGCGTTCAGTAACGCGGATAATGCGGAAAGTGAAAAGCAAGTACATGGCAATAGCTGTTCCGAAAGTGAGAACAACCGCTTGCATCACAATGCCTGGTGCCACTTTGGCAAAAGCATCATTGTAGATGGCAGAGATACCACCCACTACAAGACCTTCGAGCAACGCATAAGCAGGAGCCAGGTATTGTGCGAGGGTAGGTTTAAACATAAGCACCAGGGCTAGGACAAGTCCGCCTATAGCTCCACCCATAATATAACCAGATACATTATTGCCAACGCTGGCTTCGTTCCAGACGTAGAAGGCAGTTGCCATCACCATGATGAAAAGGAATCCGAATTTATTGAGGGTTCCGCGGAATGTCATCACTCCTGAACCGGGCACTGCAGCCGACCTATTGAAGGATTTTTCAGAAAGTGTGGGATTACTTGAATTGAAAAGCGCCATAAAGGGTAATTTTGTAATCTAATTTAATTAATTTCATTGACACGGCAACATTTTGCTCAGTCATGACCCAAATAAACAAAAACCATGCCACAGCGTAAAGAAGAACTGCTCAGTGATATTGTCATCAAGTTTGCAGGTGATTCCGGAGACGGAATGCAGTTGACAGGAAGTCAGTTTACGAATAATACGGCCCTTCTTGGAATCGATTTAGCCACTTTCCCGGATTTCCCAGCGGAGATACGTGCACCTCAGGGTACACTGCCCGGTGTGAGTGGTTACCAGCTTCGTTTCTCCAGTGATGCAATATATACCCCCGGTGATTTATGTGATGTGCTCGTAGCCATGAATGCTGCTGCCTTGAAATCCAACCTCAAAGCAATCAAGAAAGGAGGCCGAATCATTGCCAATGTGGATGGTTTCGATGCCAAAAACCTGAGGCTTGCAAATTATGCGGATGGTGTTAATCCGCTCGAAGACAATTCCCTTGAAGGATTTGAGCTGATTAAAATGGATGTGACCAAGATGACCCGAGAGGCACTGAAGGAGATCACGATGGGGACTAAAGAAAAGGACCGTGCCAAGAACATGTTTGTGCTCGGTTTCTTGTATTGGATGTATAGCAGGGATATGGAAAGCACCCTGAACTTCCTCAAGGAAAAGTTTGGCAAAAAGGATGAGATCCTCAATGCCAATATCAAAGCACTCCAGGCAGGTTATAATTATGGAGATACCACTGAAACTTTTACCACCCGTTACAAAGTGGAAAAAGCCAAAATGGTTCCCGGCACATACCGTTCCATCATGGGTAATCAGGCCCTGGCAATGGGATTGGTTGCTGCTGCTCAGAAAAGCGGACTCACCTTGTTTCTGGGAACATATCCCATTACGCCTGCATCTGATATTTTACATGAGCTCAGCAGGATGAAAAATTTTGGTGTCAAAACCTTCCAGGCGGAAGACGAGATAGCTGGTATTTCAGCAGCTATTGGCGCCGCCTACGGCGGCGCCATGGCCGTCACCACCACATCAGGTCCTGGTATTGCGTTGAAAGGTGAGGCGATGGGACTGGCTGTTATGTTGGAAATCCCCTTGCTAATCATTGATGTACAACGAGGCGGACCATCAACCGGATTGCCTACCAAAACAGAACAAAGTGACCTTTTACAGGCATACTACGGACGGAACGGTGAATGTCCGATGCCAGTTATCTCAGCATCTACACCAAGTGATTGTTTCAGTGCCGTTTACGAAGCCGCACGCATATCACTGCAACACATGACACCTGTGATGTTCCTCAGCGATGGCTACATTGCAAATGGTGCAGAACCCTGGAGGTTCCCACAGGAGGCAGACCTGGCTCCAATTGAAGTCAAATTCAAAGAAGGACTTGCTGAAGGTGAATCAAAATTCCAGCCTTACAAGCGTGATGAAAAACTCGTCAGGCCCTGGGCTGTTCCAGGTACCAAAGGGCTTGAACACCGGATTGGCGGACTTGAAAAACAGGATATCACCGGTAATGTAAGTTATGATCCTGATAACCATGAGCACATGGTGAAAACACGTCAGGCCAAAGTAGATTTGATTGCCAACTACATACCTGATCAGCAGGTAGACAGTGGAGATACAAAAGGTAAGGTGCTGGTACTCGGCTGGGGATCTACCTTCGGTTCCATCAAAAGTGCAGTACAAGAACTCATCAGCGAAGGGCATGCTGTATCACATGCACACCTCCGTTATCTTAGACCATTCCCTAAAAACCTGGGTGAACTCATCAGCAACTTTGAAACTGTGCTGGTACCGGAGATCAACAACGGTCAACTCATCAAAATCATCCGCGACGTCTATCTTGTGGATGCCAAACCGTATAATAAAATCAAAGGCACGCCTATTACGAAGGGGGAGCTTATCGCTGAAATCAAACGGTATCTTTGAGTTGTGGGTTGTCGGTTGTGGGTTGTGGGTTGTCGGTTGTCGGTTGTGGGTTGTCGGTTGTGAGTTGTGGGTTGTCGGTTGTGAGTTGTCGGTTGTGGGTTGTGAGTTGTCAGCTATCGGTTATCTTTCGACGGATTTCGGCAGTTGTTTTTACTTTCTTTTTTCGTCTAAATCCCTTTTTTCGTATTGGCTTTTTGCTTGTTTTTGTTCAAATCTTTTGAATTGAAACAATCGTACAAGGAATTGGAGGTCTACAAGCAGTCATTTGATTTATTCATCGAATTGCATAAAGTGACACTTCAGCTACCAAAGCATGAACTTTATGAACTGGGAAGTCAAATCAGAAGGTCTAGTGATTCAATTGTGAGCAATATTGTTGAGGGCTATGGAAGGCGAATATACAAAAACGAGTTTGTCAGATTCCTTGTTTTTTCACATGCCAGTTGCCTAGAAACCATTTGCCATTTAGACAAAATTGCTGAGCTTTATCCCAATATGAATCAAGTTATTCAACCTATACAGGAAAAATACGATGTACTGGGAAGGAAGCTCTTTAAATTTATTGCTTATGTGTCACAAAACTGGAAGGTTTAAAACTCACAACCCAAAACCCACAACTCACAACCGACAACCCACAACCCACAACCCACAACCCACAACCGACAACCCACAACCAACAACTCACAACCCACAACCGACAACTCCTAAACGATCCTCTCCACAATCTTCCCTGATGCTTTCTCTTTGAGTATCAGTTTCTTCGTACCATAATGGGTCATCTCTTCTTTTACAAGATAATGGTCGGCATCAAATTCCACCAGGTGACTGTCTTTCGTGACATCGGTGCGTCCTCTCCAATCATCGAGTTGTACGGGCTCCCATTGTTTCGACTTCACGCTCTTGTAAGCTGCATCGAGCACTGCATTAACAAGGTATCCGTCATAGAATGTTTCCCTGGGTTTGGTACCGCGCTCGTAACAGTTGAACATCTCTGTGAACATGTGGTTGTATCCCAGTTCGTTGAGTTCATCTCCTACCGGAAACAGCCAGCCAGAATTGGTTTCCGCTTTTTCTGCAACGTAATCTGCACCCTTGCCGGTTGTGAACATATCAAAACCCGTACGCAAAAAGCCATTGACCCAGATGGTTCCTTCTGATCCCATCACTTCATCACGCAAATCTAATCCACCGCGGAAAGTCCAGCTCACCTCAAACTGTCCGATCGCCCCATTCTCATATTTTACCAATCCGATTGCATTGTCTTCCGCATCAATAGGCTTCACTTGGGTGTCTGCCCAGCACATTACTTCTACAGGTCTAATATCTTTCCCGATATAACTCCGGGTAATCTCTACGCAATGACATCCAAGGTCAAGGATACAACCACCTCCTGCCTGTTCGATGTCCCAGAACCAGTCGCTGTGCGGACCAGGATGTGTTTCCCTGGACTTCGCCCAAAGGATCCTGCCGAGTGCACCATTCTTTACACTCTCATAAGCCTTTAGGAATTTGGGAGTATACACAAGGTCTTCCAGATAGCCATTGAAGATGCCGGCCTGCTCTACAGCTTCGAGCATCCGCTTGGCCTCTGTGGCGTTCCGGCCCAAGGGTTTGGTTGTGATGACGGCTTTTTTGTGTTTGATACACAACATCACCGCAGTTTCATGAAGGTTATTGGGAAGGGAGATACAGACCATATCTACATCTGGGTGCGCAATGGCTTCCTCCATGTTGGTGGTGTAGTGGTCACAACCATAATCTTCAGCAAATTTCTTTGCTTGCTCTTCCCTTCTGGAATAGATAGATACAATCCTGTCTTTACTCCGCAAACCCTGAATGGAATCTGCATAAAATCTTCCGATGAATCCGGAACCTAACATTGCTAACTTCACCATAGCATTGAATTTTAAATATTTTGATTTAAACTCCTCTTCCCTCTTCCCTCATCCCTTTTCACTCATCACTACTTCCTTCCTATCCTTGAAGAAAAGCAGGAAAAGAACCAGAATAACTGCAGCAATTCCTGCAGGAACCAGCCAGACATTAAGCCAGTTGGTCACATTATCTGTGGTATACATATCCTTTACTTTACCTGCAACAATCGACCCAATGTACATGCCCAAACCATAGGTGGCCAAAGAAATCAGTCCCTGTGCCTGTGATTTTATTTTGTCTCCGGCTTTGGCATCGGTGTAAATCATGCCGCTGACAAAGAAAAAATCATAGCAGACCCCATGCAGGAGGATTGCAGTATAGAGCATCCACCTAGATGTATCTGGATGTCCATAACCAAAAAAGCCAAAGCGAATAATCCAGGCCAGCAACCCGATGATGAGGATGTTTTTCACACCGAGCTTAGAATAGGCCAGTGGCAGTAAGAGCATGAACAATACCTCAGAAACCTGTCCGAGCGACATCATGTTCTCAATCCGGAAAGTACTGGGATCAGCGGATGGGAAAGCCGCTTTGAAACCATCTGTGAGAGATGGATTAGCCCAGGTATAATAGAATGAAAGAGGGATACAAATCAATACTGAGGAGAAAAAGAAAATAAGGAAGGAACGGTCTTTGAAAAGTACAAATGCATCCTTTCCGATGATTTGCGCAAATGAAGATGGTCCCGTTGCCGTTGGCGGTGTTGCAGGCAGCATGAAAGATAAAACGCCCAGCACAGCAGCAGAGATCATCGATATCTGAAAGATGGTTACCTGATCACCCACACCCATGAATCCAACCAGGTTCACTACGGCAATCCATGCGATGGTACCAAAAACTCGGATGGCTGGAAACTCCTTTTCCGGATTGGACATATTTCTCATGGAGATGGAAGCGGTTAGTGCGATGGTAGGCGCGAAGGTCATGCAGTAGAGCAGCATAACCCAGTAAAAGGTATCGGCATTGGTGACGGTTGTAAGCACATAGAGTATTGCGGCACCGAGTATATTGAGCACACCCAGTACTTTCTGTGCCTGAAAATAGCGATCTGCCAACATACCTACAAAAAATGGTGCAACGATCATGGCGATGGAGAAAGCGGCATAGGCGCTTCCAACCTGGTCTCCGGTGGCTCCCAGCTGATCTGTCATGTACTTACTCATTTGTCCATACCATGCGCCCCATACAAAGAATTGCATGAACATCATAAGTGAAAGCTGGAATCGAAGCATTGGTTTCATGTGGCAATTAGTTTTGAGATTTGAATTTAAGGAAAATCGGTGAATTATGAGGAAATTGCAGGGTATGAAAAGGAAAGAGCGTTACGCAATAGTCATTGATCATTTTCAGCAGCAGATTCCCGAGGCAGAGACGGAGTTATTGTATGATAATCCATTCCAGCTGCTGGTAGCTGTGATCTTGTCTGCCCAGTGTACAGATAAACGCGTCAACCTCACCACACCGGCTATTTTCAGAGAATTCCCTGATCCTGCAGCAATGGCTGCTACAGATTTTGATACACTTTTTCCCATCATCAAAAGCATATCTTATCCCAATAACAAAACGAAACACCTGATTGGCATGGCACAAATGCTGATGAGTGATTTTGGGGGAGAGGTACCGATGACGGTGGAAGAGCTGGTCAAACTACCGGGGGTAGGCAGGAAAACAGCGAATGTGATTACATCTGTTATCGATCAACAGCCCAATATGGCGGTAGACACCCATGTGTTCAGGGTTTCAGCCCGGCTCGGACTAACAAGAGGTGCAACAACTCCGCTTGCGGCGGAAAAGCAATTGATTCAGTATATACCCGAGGAATTGGTACACAAGGCACATCACTGGCTTATATTACATGGGAGGTATACTTGTTTGGCAAGGAATCCGAAATGTGAGGCATGCGGACTAACCTCCATTTGCCTGGAATTTAAGAAGCGGAAATAATAACTGAATTATTGCATGGAGAAACCATCGATAGATCCATAAGAAAGGATCCGGTCTACTGTATTTCTGGATGGATTCAAGCTTATACTATTCAGGGTCTCAAAACCTTCTTTCATTTGGTTGAATTGTTCACGAACAGCCGGACTGCTGTTAATGAATTTAAGGAACACCATGCTTTCTTCAGCAGACATCTCGTTGTACAGGTAACGCAACATTTTCTCACTTATTAAAGGGCTCATAATCAACCTTTTATCAATTTTTGGATTGTAAAAGGATACGGAATAGGGTTAAAAAATCAACGGGTTTCTGTTGGAATGGTGGTAGGATGCGGGTTTTAAGCCTGAATCCTGACTATAAAAACGCTGCTTAAGCGTAAATATTGCTGTGAAATTAAAAAAAACGGACCCCTAAACAACCAATTAAGCCAAACTGTGAATAAAATGTGGACAACCCTCGTCTCATGACACTAATCGCTCGTCACTCTTTACTTGTCACTCGTCCCTCGTCACTCATCACTTGTCCCTCCTCAACCACAAAAACATCTTCATCATCTTTTTTCATCAGGTATTGCTCCCTGGCAACTTTCTCCATTGCCTGCGGGTTGCTCTTGATAAGATCAACGTCCTTTCTAGTGAGATCAATTTGTTCCTGGTAATACTTCTTATCTGCTTTCAGTTCATTCAGCTCTTTGCGGTATTGCAGGTGCAGGAATATGTTGTTGTGATCGAAGAATAGCATCCATACAATAAAGAGTATGGTTGCAATGAGGTATTTGTTTTTGAAAATGCGGATGGCTTTCATACACACACGAAGTTAGCGTGTTTACAGAAAACCATCCACATTGTCAAGCATTTAAGTTAAACTTTCATACTACCTCATTAAAGTTATAGACCCCTTCTTTGATTCCACTGTTCCATCCAAGAGTTCAATGATCAGGTAATATACATAAGTACCCTGTGGTAACTGCTTTCCTTTTTGTGTTCCATCCCATGAAAACCTGTAGTCATTTGGCTTTGCATCTGAAACCTCAAATATCAACTCACCCCACCTGTTTAAGATCTGGAATTTCTTTACTCGTTTAACTTCTTCCCCAGCAATCACATAGAACTTGTCGTTTAAACCATCTCCATTGGGTGTAAATACATTGGGCAAATTGATTTTACTCTGATAGAATGCTCGGACTTCCTGGAAAGTCGAATCCGTACAGGCATACTTTGTTGTTGCCCATAACTTCATAAACTGACTAACATTTGTTTTTATTACCGGTGCAGGACAATTGTCACAATTCAAGTAAGTAGAGGGTGTCCATAACAATCTGGTGATAGGTTCTCCTTGATGTGAAAAACTTAACGGACTGCCTTCACCTCTATATACCTTTTTCAGGGTATCCAGAAATTGTACTTTAAAGGGAATGTAACGAATCGAATCAATGTTGTTATACACGGTATCTTCAAACTGTATAAGATCTTTGTTAAAATAAGCATACACACGGTCATTCCTCGTCATCTTCACCAAATGTGTAAAAGAATAGCATCCGGATGAAAAAAGGGTTGTCCTGGGCAAGATTAATTCACCCAATGTGATTCTGCCAACTGCAGTAGAATCTCTGTCAAAATAAGTGACTTTTAAATCATACTTCAGTCCAGTGTAATTGTTTTTCAAACAAATTGTTCCTTTCATTAATAAACTGTCATTCTTATAACAGAAAATACTATCTAAAGACAATGTCGCATCCAATGGAGTAACATTGATGGTTGCACTCGCTGAATCCGGACATTGATAAATATTTTCTCCATAACCCTGAATAACAGTGGTATCTTTTATCCTGAAAGTTGGCGTAAAACAATTCAAACACCCTGGGTTTGGAGGTATACTCCAACGGACATTAACGGTTGGTCCTTTGTAATCTATAAGCGTCAAGACATTATCTGTATTGGGATTCACAAGTTGAAGCTTTGGTTCAAGCCGCAACCTGAATTGAAAACCTACAGCACCTGTTATATTGTTGTCATATGATTTTTCATTGATGTTATTCGTCTCATTGAAAACCGCAAATACAGTGTCAAGCCTATGCCTACTTGCTGCTACAATATGGGTAACAAAAGTTGAACATTTTCCAATGACGATATCCTTTGTGATATACGTATCAAAAAGCTTAACAGCACCCGGAGTTTTTGGATCCCTGTCGTAAAAGGTAATAGGCAACCCACTGGGGATGGTATCAAATCCCAGATTAGCAATTTCCATCACTAAACGTATGCTGTCTTTTTTATAACAATCAATCTCTCTGAAGGTGATAACTGCGTCCGGAGTAGGATCCTCAACAGGCATACTGAAAGTAGGCGACTCACTTACGCAGGAACCATTTGAGGCTTCAAGTTTGATGGAATAAACTCCTGGCTTAGGAAAATCATAAACCAAATCAATATCTGTACTGACTACTTCCATTACACCGGTAAGTGGATTGGTAACATACCATTTATAGGATGTAGCTCCGTATGACTTATTCCAGAATCTGACGGGATCACTGTAAACATCTTTCTCAGAGGCAATGATTCGCTCCATAGGAGAAAAACGCGCAACAACACCACAGTTAACAATCACATTGCCCGAATAGGATGAGAAACAGGAACTGTCTGCATTATAGGCTTTCAGCAGAACCTTGTATGATCCCTCATTATTAAACTTGTATCCGGTCTGGTATGCAGTATCGATCATGGTTTCATTTACATACCATTTGTAGAAATAACCGCCACTGCTGCTGTTCGAAAAAACAACTGAATCTCCGGTAATTGGATAAAGATTGGTATACCAGTTGAAATTAGCTTTTACAGTATCAACGCAATATGGTGTACATTCCTGACTGGCAATCATACTGCCAGCATTGAAAATTTCAAGAAATGTCCGCATTCTTTCACCTTGTCCGGGTGTAAAAACAGTTGGACAAGGACTTCCATAATCCATGAAATTGGAAATATTATCTCTTACATCAACCCGAAACGGACCAGATAAAGTATCTGTAGCACAAGAATTTTCAGGATCATTGCAGGGCGATGACAATGTACTTGCATCGGGGGGTGTATCACAAACCATGTCACCTTCAAGTGTACAATCGCCATTTGGACATCCTCCTGCAAAAGTATGCAGCAATGACAGGTAGTGTCCTAGTTCATGCGCTACCAAAGGGGTTGACATCCCGCCTACGACCGCACCGAAACCGGCGGCAGCATATCCACCTACTCCTGATCTTTGCCAAGCTCCGCAAAGAAAATTACTCGGCTGAATTTCACCCTGAACAGATCTTACCACCCAAAGATTTACATAACGCTTAGGATCCCAATAGTTGAGCATAGCCGTTTTAAAAGGCTCAAGCTCCATGTCATTATTCTCATAGAATGATTTCGTCCTTGTAATACCCGTCGTAAGTCCGCCATCAGGATGAGTTTTAGCAATACAAAACTGTATGCGTGTATCTGCCCCGTTCGTATCTAAGGCATAGGCACCTCTGTGCGCAAAAGCGTCATTAAGATCAGCAATGGCAGCAATAACCATGGAATCAGTTATTGCTTCGGGATTGTTATCTATTATATGTATAACGATTGGAAGCAGATAAATATTAGTGGTGTCATTAACTACGATCAATTGATTGGTTTCAACTGACTGTGGGATTGTGCTATTGGTTTGTATTGCATTTGCAAAATTTGATTTTCTGGAAATTTGATTCCTA
>JBDLTO010000452.1:0-15678 GCA_039805815.1 Bacteroidota bacterium
AACGCATTGAAACTGCTCAATGAAAAAGGGGAATTCATAAGCGCAGAAGTAGGTGCGGAAATTCTCAAAAATGCAGAAAACAACCTGATCAAGTTTGCTACAGTTGAGCATACAGGTGTGGTGGTTAAAAAAAATGACCACGCAGACAGGCACCTTGATGCCATAATTGACCACCAACTAGTTAACAGTAGAATAATAGCCAGTAAAAACTTAAAGATAGTTGTTGATGCCATCAACAGCAGTGGTGCTATTTTTGTTCCTGCTTTGTTGAGGAGACTTGGCGTGGAGCATAAAAACATCATCGTACTCAATGGAGAAGTAGACGGACGTTTTGCACACAATCCAGAACCATTGCCGCAGCACCTCAGTGAACTTGCAGCTGCAGTAGTTTCAAATAAAGCAGACCTTGGTATTTCTGTAGATCCTGATGTTGACAGACTCGTATTGGTTTGTGAGGATGGCTCGATGTTTGGCGAAGAGTATACCTTGGTTGCCGTGGCAGATTATGTCTTGAGCCGCATCAAAGGTGATACGGTCAGCAACCTTTCATCTACTCGCGCATTAAAAGACATCACCGAAAGTCATGGGTGCACCTATCATCCGGCGGCAGTTGGTGAAGTTAACGTAGTAGCCAAAATGAAGGAAGTTAACGCCGTAATCGGTGGCGAAGGAAATGGCGGAATCATTGTCCCGGATTTTCATTACGGAAGAGACGCACTAATCGGAATTGCCCTTTTTCTCACGCACATGTCAATCTCCGGAAGAACCGCAAGGCAAATGAGATATGATTATCCAAATTATTTTATCAGTAAAAATAAAATCGAGTTGGCTGACCAGTCATCTCTCCCCAAAGTATTTGAAAAACTGAAAGAGAAATATAAGGGATATCCAATGAATACCATAGACGGACTCAGGATAGAATTTGACAACGACTGGGTACATTTAAGGGCCAGCAACACAGAGCCTATCATCAGAATCATCGCCGAAAGCAATTTTGAAACTACTGCCAATAATATAGCATCAAAGTTGATCAGAGATATTCAGGAATCCCTGTAAAAACACACAAATACCGCATTTTAAAGCATTCATGATGGCTCAGAGAATATATTTTGACAATGCCGCAACAACGCCAATAGATCCGGTAGTGTTTGAAGCTATGAAGCCTTATTTCCTGGAAAATTTCGGAAACCCTTCATCGATATATTCATATGGAAGGGAAAACAGGCTGGCAATTGAAAAAGCCAGAAAATCTGTTGCAGCTCATTTAAAAGCACATCCCTCTGAAATTTTTTTTACGAGTGGCGGAACAGAAAGCAGCAATACAGCCATTTTTAGTTCTGTGCGGGAATTGGGCTGCACGAGGATCATCACATCTCCAATAGAACACCACGCCACTTTACATACCTGTACTTTTCTTGCAGATAAAAAAGAGGTTGAACTGGAGCTTGTAAAACTGCTTCCAGATGGGCATGTTGACCTTGAAGACCTGGAATCCAAACTTAAATCCTCCGGAAAAAAAACCCTGGTATCACTTATGCATGCCAATAATGAGATTGGCAACATCAGTGATATTCAAAAAATCGGGATCTTATGCCAATCACATGGAGCCCTCTTTCATGCCGATACAGTACAAACTGTTGGTCATTTTCCTATTGACCTCTCTGCCACAGAAGTGGATTTCATTACAGGGGCAGGACATAAATTCCATGGCCCCAAAGGTGTAGGCATTTTATATGTCAACGGCAGAAACAAAATTTCTCCCTATATCCATGGCGGTGGTCAGGAAAGAAATATGCGTGCAGGTACTGAAAACATTTATGGTATCGTAGGCTTTGCTGCAGCACTGAATCTGGCTATGGAAAACCATGAGACAGACAGGATTTATATCCAAAATCTAAAGATGCATATGCACAGACGCCTAAATGAAAAAATAGATGGAATTGTGTTTAATGGAGACCCTGAAGGAAATAGTTTGTATACTGTTCTCAGCGCAGGTTTCCCGTTAACAGAACGCACTGAAATGTTATTATTCAACCTTGATGTCAATAATATTTGTGTATCTGGAGGAAGTGCCTGCAGCAGCGGCGCCAATCAGGGCTCTCACGTTATCAATGCACTAAATATTCCGCTGCAGTCTACCGTCAGATTTTCATTCAGCAAATACAATACCTTGGATGAAATTGATACCGTAGTCAGTCAGCTGACTTCATTGTTGTAACCACAATCACCTGATTTTTTTCTTGATTTCATTCAAAATCACCAAAGCTTCAACCGGGGTAAGCTTGTCGATGTTTATGTTACCAAGCATCTGCCTTATTTCGGTGAAAACTTCGGTATGTGCGTCAAAAATTGACAGTTGAATATTTGCACTCACTTCAAAGCCCTCTGCATTAAACCCTTGATCTCCCCCCTGTTTTCGCTCAAGGATTTCAAGTAATGCTGAGGCCCTTTCAACTAGCACACTGGGCATTCCAGCCATACGGGCTACATGGATACCAAAACTATGTGTACTTCCACCTGGTGATAATTTGCGCAGGAAGATTATTTTGTTGTCGACTTCCCGATGAGTGATATGAAAATTTTTAATTCTAGGAAGCTGTAATTCTAACTCATTCATCTCGTGATAATGTGTAGCAAACAGTGTTTTGGGCTGATGAACCGATTGATGCAGGTATTCAGCAATGCTCCAGGCAATAGAAATACCATCATAAGTTGATGTTCCCCTTCCTATTTCGTCCAGCACTACAAGACTCCTGGCTGAAAGGTTATTGATGATGCTGGCGGTTTCATTCATTTCTACCATGAATGTCGATTCCCCTCCACTAAGGTTATCAGAAGCTCCTACTCTGGTAAAAATTTTATCTGTAATTGGAATCTGAGCCATGGATGCAGGCACATAACTACCCATATGTGCCATCAATGTAATCAATGCAGTCTGACGCAGCAAAGCACTTTTACCACTCATATTCGGACCAGTCAAGATAATAAGCTGACAATCATCCTGATCAAGTGTAAGGTCATTCGCTATATACTGCTCTCCTGCCGGCAACAGGCGCTCGATGACGGGATGCCGTGCTTCCTCCAGTTTCAGATGCCGGCCTTCATGGATAAGTGGTTTGCAGTAATTGTTTCTTTCGGCATTCAAAGCAAAGCATAACAGACAATCTAGGGTAGCCAATACATTGGAATTTTGCTGCAAGGGCAGGATATATTCCTGCAATGCCGAGAGTAGGCTGTCGTACAAAGATGCTTCCAACTGTAACATCTTGTCTTCAGCACCTATGATTTTCTCTTCGTATTCCTTTAATTCAGGCGTAATGTACCTTTCTGCATTGGCCAGTGTTTGTTTGCGGATCCATACAGCGGGAACTTTCTGCTTGTGAACATTACTCACTTCCAAGTAATAACCAAAAACATTATTAAAACCTATTTTCAATGAATGAATACCTGTTTCAGCAATTTCTCGCTGCTGAATCTCCAATAAATATTGCTTCCCCCCTTTTGCAAGCGCTCTAAAAGCATCTAGTTCCTCAAATATTCCCGAGGCAATAACACCAGGTTTTGAGGCCTGAGCAGGGGCATCCACATCAATCTCGCGGAGTATACGCTCTGCCATATAAGAACAAGTATTGAGGTTATCAGCCAATCTCAACAGGTAATCATTCTCAATTATCGAAGCTGATGACTTTATAAGCTCAATCTGAGTCAATCCTTTTGCAAGCTGAAGCAACTCACGCGGTCCAATTTTTCTTGAAGGAATTTTACTTACCAGTCTTTCAATATCTCCACAAGACTGTATTGCAGCAACGATTTCATTTCGCCAGGCTTTATTGTGCAAAGCATCCGACACTAGTAGCAAACGCTCTTCAATACGATCTTTGCCTATAAGTGGCATCAAAATCCACCTTTTAAGCATACGGGCACCCATAGGAGATACCGTGGAATCAATTGTTTTCAACAATGTTGAGCCATCTGGAAAAGGTGACTGCACCAACTCCAGATTCCTAATGGTAAACTGATCCATCCAAAGATATTCTTCCCTATTAATTCTGTGAATAGATGTGATATGATGACTATGGGGATGTACGGTATCTCCCAGGTAATGCAAAACAGCGCCGGCCGCGATCACAGCATTTGGAAACTCTTCAATTCCAAAACCTTTGAGAGAGTGGGTCCCGAACTGCTTGAGCAGGCAATCATGTGCATAGCGGTAATCAAAAATCCATGGGTCTAGCAGGTAAGTATGAAACCGCTTACCATAACGTTCTGCAAATTGCTGCTGATTTCCTTTTTGAAAAATCACTTCTGCTGGCTGGAAAGACTGTAACAGCTTATCAATATATTCCAGATTACCTTCAGCCACCAAAAACTCTCCAGTTGAAATATCGAGGAAAGAGATTCCGTTAAGCTGGTCACCAAAATAAATGCCAGCCAGAAAATTATTGCTTTTATTTTCCAATAATTTGTCGTGTGTTGCCAATCCGGGTGTAACCATTTCAGTTACCCCTCTTTTTACAATACCTTTTGCTGTTTTGGGATCCTCCAGTTGGTCACAAATAGCAACTCTTAAACCTGCTCTCACTAACTTGTGCAAGTAGGCATCCAAAGCATGATGAGGGAATCCTGCAAGCTCAAGTGAAGCTGCAGCCCCATTGTTTCGCTTAGTAAGGGTAATTCCCAAAACCTGAGAAGCCCTAACTGCATCTTCCCCGAATGTCTCATAAAAATCACCTACTCTGAACAAAAGAACAGCATCAGGATATTTTTGTTTGATAGCCCTGTGCTGTAGCATCAATGGTGTGTCTTCTGCGTTTTTGCTCATTCCAATTTTCAGTATACTCCAAAATTACGAAAGCGAGTCAAGCAAATACCACTACTTTAAAACTAATGATTTAAAATGTTTGCTCTTTCTGTTGCATTCAGCTAAATTTAACTCAATGAAAATCCTAGCAGGAAGATTAATCCTTTTATCCTTGTTTATTGGATATTCCCAAAAATTGATATTTGCTCAGGAAATCAGACTGGATTCATCCAACCTTCCTATAGTAGTGATTGAAACAGGCGCACAATCCATTCCCAATTCTCCCAAAATAACAGCCTCCATGGGAATCATTTTCAATGGAACCGGAAAGCTCAACTACAGAACCAATCCATTTAACCACTTTAATGGAACTATCGGTATTGAACTGCGCGGACAATCATCACAAGACTTGTTCCCGATGAAATCATATGACATTGAATTAAGAACTTCAACAGGCGTAGAACTGAATCAACCGCTGCTGGGCATGCCTGCAGAAAGTGACTGGGTGCTGTATGCACCCTATACAGACAAAACACTTATGAGAAATTTCCTGGCCTATACATTAACGCAACAAATGGGCAGATGGGCATCCCGGATCAGTTATGTGGAACTGGTTGTTGACAATGACTACAAAGGCATTTACCTTTTGATGGAAAAAATCAAAAGAGGAGCAGACAGGGTTAATATCAGCAGATTACAACCAACTGAAAATTCAGGTACAGCGTTGACAGGTGGCTATATTTTTAGTCTTGACAAACAACCCAATGGTTGGTTTTCAAAATTCACTGCACCAAATGCAAGTGCTAATCGCTACAGACAATTCAGTTATGTTTATCCTAAAGCAGACATCATAACCGCACAACAAAAAAATTATATCAAGAGTTTTGTAGATGAATTTGAAAACACGTTAGCCGGACCAGACTTTCAGCATCCCACAAAAGGAGTCAGAAAAACAGTAGATCTGCCATCATTCGCAGACTATTTTATCATGAATGAACTGAGCAGGAATGTTGATGGTTACAGGCTAAGCAGCTACTTCCATAAAAATAAATTGTCTGTGAATGACAGGATTGTGGCTGGACCCGTCTGGGACTATGACCTTGCATTCAGGAATGCCAACTACTGCAATGGCAGTGATGTTGGCGGATGGGCCTTCCGATTCAATTATGTTTGTCCGGGTGATGGAGCAGGACTGGTTCCATTCTGGTGGGAAAGATTACTGTTAGACACAGCTTATGCCGGTTCTCTTCGGTGCAGGTGGGAAGATCTTCGAAAAAATATATTGTCAGAAAAAAACATCAATCACCTAATTGATTCAATCGCAACATTGACAAGTGACGCAAGAGGCCGTCATTTTAAAAGATGGCCAATACTGGGTCAATATGTATGGCCCAATCCAAACCCCATACCTGTAGGCTATGAGGATGAAATAGCATCATTGAAAAGCTGGATACGTGCACGGGCAGACTGGATTGACCAAAATCTCGAAGACAAAGGTGCTTGCGGCACAAACCAAAACACTAATGTTGAAAATCTTGCCTTTAAATTTTTTCCAAATCCTTTTGAAACACGTGGATATCTCCAATTTCAATCTGTTGAATCTGGTGTAATTACGGTTTATATAAAAGATATGCTTGGAAGAACAATCATGAAAAAACAATACAGTATTTTCCCGGGCAATAATAGAATTGAGTTGGATACACAGGTGATGCGCAAAGGTATCTACCACGTTACAATAACAGATATACGTAACACTGTTCAAACGATAAGGATTCTGAAGCAATGAAGATTTGATTCATGGAACAAAATGACCAATGTCATGTTGAGAATGGGTATTGATTTATATTTTTCAAAAAAAGGGAAAAATGTCTTCTGCAGGAAAAGTGAGGCCCGGATATACGACAAAAAATAAAACGTCACTGATCCGTGGAGGACTACCTTATTTCAGTTTGATGAACGGACTGATCAAGGATGCATCACGAAGTATTCAATTACAAGTATATATTCTGGAAGCTGACAAAACAGGTTTAGAGGTAATCAACAACCTGATAAATGCAGCAAAAAGAGGAGTCAACATACAGGTATTACTAGATGGTTATGCATCAGGTGGACTCCAATCAACTATTATCAATGAAATGCGCGAGGTTGGAATAAAACTCCGCTTCTTTAAACCAATTTTCAAAGGTGGAAATTTTTATTTCGGCAGAAGATTACACCATAAAGTACTCGTATGCGATGGAAAACTTGGCCTTGTGGGTGGAATTAACATTTCTGACCGTTACAATGACATGCCTGGTGTTCCGGCATGGCTTGACTTTGCGGTATTGATTGAAGGAGAAGCTGTTTTTGAATTGCATAAACTCTGTAATCAGCTCTATGCCAAAGAAAGTGCAGATTTTATTGTTCTTGACAGACATCAAATCCCAAATGAAGAATGGATTAGTCAGAACTGTGCTGTAAGGATAAGAAGGAATGATTGGGTGATGAATAAAAATCAAATCTCAGCTACTTACATGGAGTTCTTCAGACAAGCCAAAAATGAAATTGTGATCATGTCCAGCTACTTTATTCCAAGCAATTTCTTCAGACGCAATATAATACAGGCCGCAAAAAGGGGCGTAAAAATAAAACTCATCCTGGCAGGAATTTCAGATATTGACATTGCCAAGGATGCTGAAAGATATTTATACAGATGGGCACTTCAACATGGTATTGAATTGTTTGAATACCCCAAAAACGTTTTGCATGGGAAAGTTGCCATTTGTGACGGACGTATGGTAAGCATTGGATCATACAATATAAATGACCTGAGTGCATTGGCCAGTATTGAGTTAAACATTGATGTAAATAATCAGGAGTTCGCACAACATGTTCAACACGAATTTGAACAGATCATGGATAAAGACTGTATCCCTATTTCCAATCATAGCGGAATAAAGTGGAACTTCCTCAATCGCCTCTACCATTGGTTTGCCTATACCATTGTTAGGTTCCTTTTCAGAATCTTCACTTTTTATTTCAAAAAAAAGAAGATTCCGCTTTTTAACTGATGTTGGTAATCCCAGTATATGACATTGATCATCAGCCGCTGCCGCTTGCTTGCATAACTTCATGAAAACTATAATATGACCGGAGAACTGAACGAAACACAAATCAACAACATACTTTGCAGCCAGGCTATAGGCAGAATTGCCTGCTGCGACGGCAAACATCCATACATAGTGCCAGTAACCTACTCTTATGACGGCGAATATATCTTTGCACAATCCTATGAAGGCCGAAAGATGGATATGATGAGAAAAAATCCAAATGTTTGTTTTCAGGTAGATTTATCATCTGATATTTTTAACTGGCAAAGTGTACTGATTTTCGGTCAATTTGAAGAAATCAACGAGGATGAAACTCCCGAAATAAGGGAAAGCCATTTTGCAAAGGTCATGCCGCTGATGACAGGGTCAAGGATACACGAACATGAACATTGTGAAAGATCAGATAACACCTTGAGTGATACATCTAGAATTAAGCCAATCATGTTCAGAATCAATATCAATGAAAAAATGGGGCGATTTGAAAAACGATAAATGATTGCTAATACGGATAGATTGCTTAGCAAGTGAATCTAATCATTTATGGATGATTGCATGGCAGCAGACCTTGCCATACATCTGCCTCCTGCAATAAATTAGTATGTTAATGTTGTGGACCTTAATTGCTTTTACTACAATTATTAAGTATTTTTACTTACATTAAGTATTAATAATTATATAATTTGTTCACAGTTTAATTGAAATGCAATTCAAAAGACTCAATAACATGACAGGTTCCGATCCCGTGTTAAACCGCCGGATTGTATCCATTTATATCAACGAATTTGAGATACTCAGAACCGCTATTCTCGATTTACCTCATGCAGAAAACACGGATCTCATTGTTGCGGCTTTACACAAAATGAAACCGGGTATGGTGATTTTTGAACATGCTGACATCCTTCCAAAATTTGAGGAGCTTATCACTAGAAAAAAAAATAACGAAACAATACAACCGGAAGATGCTCAAATAGCAGAAATTTTATTGCTATCTGAAAAGAATTTAAATGACCTCAAAAATTATCTGAAATCATTGCATTAACTATGCATATCATTATTCCCATAAAATTTATTATATGCCTCAACCCTGTTATTGACATGTAATTTTTTATAAATATGGGATACATGCTTTCTGACTGTTTCTGTTGAAATATGAAGATCTACTCCAATTTCTTTGTACAACATTCCCTTAACAAGTCTGTCTAGGATTTCCAATTCCCTATTACTCAGACTTTCAACCAGCGGATCTCTCAACTGCTCTTTTTTTCTGAAACTTGAAACCACTTTTGCCGCAATTTGCCTGGTCATTGGAGCACCACCATTCATTAATTCTCGAATAGACTCAAGTAATTCGAGTGGTTTTGTTTGCTTCAACATATAACTATGCGCACCTGCAGCAAGGGCATCAAATACATTCTCATTATCCTCGTAAATTGTGCAAACCATGAATTTAACCTGTGGGCAAAGCCCTTTTAAAATACCAATAGCCTCGATACCGCTCATGGCTCCCAAATTGATATCCATCAGCACAACATCCGGAGGATTAGCAGGTATATTTTTTACGGCTTCCTCTGCACAATCAAAAATGGAAGTAATAGAAAACCCTGCTGAATTTGAAAGGATTTCTTGAAATGCCATCCGAATAAACTGATTGTCTTCAACTATAGCAACTTTGATATCTGATTGGTGTTTTTCCATTTAGGTTTTGAAAATAAGGGAAAATGGTTAACTTCTTGGTTTTCCGTATATATTAATCTGAGAAAAGCTAAATAGGTGCATAAATCAAAAATTTTTCTTGAAAAAATGACTCATTGAAAAAATCAGCAACTGAAACCTGATGAGGCCTCAATCCTGATTCAAAAATCTCCTGAGTAAGATCTCCACCCTTAAGGCAAATCAATCCATTTTTGAATTCTTCAAGTTTCCGCTCTTTACGCAACAAGGGTTTTGACCATTTCCAAAGGTCTTTCAGAGGGGCAACGGCCCTGGAAACTGCAAAATCAAATTGCCGGCCTCTGATATCTTCAGCTCTCGTATGCTGAAAAGTTATGTTAGTGATTGATAAGTCAGTAGCTATGGCATCAACTACTTTCAATTTTTTAGCAATAGAATCAACCAGATGAAATTGCACCTCAGGAAAAAAAATGGCAAGTGGAATACCGGGAAATCCACCACCCGTTCCTATATCAATTATTTCCATACCAGACCTGAAGGGAAATTGAGCGGCTATTGCAAGTGCATGCAACACATGTCTTTCATAAAGGGAATCAATGTCTTTTCTTGATATGACATTGATCTTCTGATTCCAGGTTTCATACAATTCTCCAAGCGCACTAAACTGTTTTAACTGATTTTCACTGAAATCATTGAAGTACTTCAAAATCAGCTCCATGTCTTTCTGGGTTTTTTCCATAAGGATGAAAGAAATAAAGTATAATAAAAAAACATCCAGATATCCCACAAAATGAAAAAAGGAAATAAATCTGTTTCCCCAAGTTTCTTCATGGCTTTATAAAGGATAACAGACTGTATCATTAATTTCAAGAACAAAATACCCAAAGTCCACTGCCAGCAAAAACTTAAAACAGACCAGACAAAGAGTGGATAAAACAAAACCTGGGTTACCATATACGCACCAAGTACTAACTTATGCTTCAGTTTATAATACCTACCGGTTGAATTGTGTCGCCTTTTTTGAAGATACCAGTTCTTCCAGGTCGAGGGTGGCGTTGAATAAGTAAAAGCGTCCTTGTCGATTACAACAGCAGTATTTTTTTTATGCGCACTGGCATTAACGAAGAGATCATCATCGCCGCCGGGTAAATGATGGTGTGATGCAAATCCTTTTTGTTGGTAAAAAAGTCCTTTTTTATAAGCAAGATTCCTACCTACACCCATATATGGCATACCCCCTAAGGCCATGGAGAGGTATTGTAATGCTGTATGAAAAGACTCAAACCTTACCAGGAAATTAAGTACCCCCTTTCGTTTTTTATATCCACCATACCCCAAAACAATTTCAATACCTTCAGTAAAAGCGGACTGCATTTTTTCAATCCAGTTTTCAGATGCTGGGATACAATCTGCATCTGTTAATAAAAGGACCTCATGCTTTGCTGATTTTATACCAATTGATAAGGGAAATTTCTTGCCGGGAATATGCATTGCCTCTTGTTTCAATTCCACAATATGCAACTGTTTGAAAGCTTTATATAAGCCATCCAGCAGATATTTCGTATCATCTCTGGAGTTGTCGTTCACAACAACAATCTCATGAGAACTTTTGTATGCCTGGGCAAGAACGCCCGGCATGTTGGCTTCTATTTCATCTGCCTCATCCCTTGCACAAATAACAACACTTACAGCCTGCTGTCTTGTTACATCACTTACTTTGGGTTTGTGAAATGCAAGAAGCCTGAAATAACGTAAATAAAAAAACAACTGAACCAGTGTAGTCAGTGAAAATGCAATCAATGGGATCCAATCAATGATGTCCATGGGTACAAAGATACAATATCTTTGTACCCATGAACTATACTGAATGCTTGGAATACTTATATGCTAAACTTCCCATGTTTAGCAGAACAGGTCCTGCAGCTCTTAAAATGGACCTATCGAACACTTTAGCTATATGCAAAGTACTGGATAACCCTGAAAAAAAATTTAAGTGCATCCACATTGCCGGCACAAATGGCAAGGGATCTGTCAGCCACATGCTTGCTTCAATATTCCAGGCATCCGGATACAAGACTGGCTTGTATACCTCTCCACACCTGACAGACTTCCGGGAAAGAATCAGGATTAACGGACAAATGATTCCCGAAAACCGGGTAGTTTCTTTTACGGAGTCTATGATTCTGGTAATTGAGTCCATTTCACCGTCTTTTTTTGAGCTAACTGTTGGGATGGCATTTCAATATTTTGCTGAAGAAAATATAGAAATTGCCATTATAGAAACTGGCCTGGGAGGAAGGTTAGACAGCACAAACATCATTACGCCGGAATTAAGTATCATTACAAATATCGGATTTGACCATGTTGCATTGCTTGGGAATACACTTCCTCAAATAGCAAGTGAAAAAGCTGGCATAATTAAAAAGGGTATTCCGGTCCTGATTGGCGAAAAATCAATGGAAACAGAGCCGGTCTTCCAGCTTAAAGCTAAAAACATGCAATCAGACCTTTATTTCGCAGACGATATGGTAACGATGAAAGCAGCTGAACAGGAGATCGATAGACTCGTAGTTGATCTTACAGACAATGATTTGCAAAAAACGCTCAGACTTCAAACAGACCTTGCCGGAATTTACCAAAAAGACAATATCAAAACAGTATACGCGGCAGTCCAACTCCTTAAAAAATCAGGTTGGGATATAACTGAACAAGGATTAAGACAAGGTTTACAACAGGTCATCAGGCTCACTGGATTACACGGCAGATGGGAATTGTTGCACAAAAATCCATTCATTGTTGCAGATGTTGCTCATAACGCGGATGGCATCAAAAAACTTATGGCTCAAATATCCACCACTAATCACAACAATCTTTATATTATCCTGGGATTATCCGCAGATAAGGATAGTTCTGCTATCCTCCAGCTGCTGCCCAAAAATGCATTTTACATCTACACGCAGGCATCCATTCCAAGAGCTTTGCCATACCTGCATTTAAAAGAACAGGCAGATTTATTTGGTCTTACGGGATGCATTGCAGCTCATGTGAACAAGGCTATTGAACTAAGCCTTGAAAAAGCTGAAAAAGATGACCTCATTGTTATTTGCGGGAGTGTTTTTATTGTTGGGGAGATTGACAGAAAAAAATTAAATCAATAATGCAGGAATCCCAGCTTATGCAAGGCATGCAACAATGCAGTAACATGCATACTTTGGTGAATCTGTCCGGTTTTAAGCAACTCCTTTACTTCTTCAATGGAAAGAAAATGCAATTCAATTTCTTCATTTGGATCGAGATCCTGTTCTGAAACTTTCACACCCCCTGATGCCAGGAAAAAATGCATCCAGTTATTATGCGTTGATGGATTGGCAGAAGTCTTGCCAAGGTATTCCAAATTACTGAACTGAAACCCCGTCTCTTCCAGTAATT
Source organism: Bacteroidota bacterium (assembly GCA_039805815.1). GTDB lineage: Bacteria > Bacteroidota > Bacteroidia > Chitinophagales > Chitinophagaceae > Pollutibacter. The sequence goes on from JBDLTO010000452.1 coordinate 12,991, forward strand.
CTCTTGCAATTGCATCTTCCAGGCTATTATCTTCAGGATCAACACACCCTCCGGGTATCTCCATCATGGTAAGTCCGGCTGCATGCCTGTATTGTTTTTCAAATATGAACTTTCCATCTGCTGTCAGTGCAACTGCAGTAACCCAATCTGGAAATTCATACACATAATAGGGATCAACCAGGCTACCATTCTGTTTTTCACAGGTGTCTTTCCTGACGGTGAACCAGAGATCCCTGAAAAGATATTCTGATTTGAGTAATTTCCACAGCATAAAACTCATTTGACCCCTCTGATTAGTGCTCTTCGAATGTAAGGTGGCTTGAGCTTTTTGTCATAATAAAAGATCATATAACCCTGAGATGGACTTACCTTAAAGCCTGCCGTCTCGAGTAAGCCTGTAAATTCAGACTCATCATCATGCTGATGATAGGTACATAGGGCAATTCTAATATTAGCGCGATTATGTAAGATCTGCTCAAACCCTTTTAATAAGGGGCGCTCTCCTCCATCAACGTCAATTTTAAAAAATGTCACTTCCTTGTCCCGAAAAAAAACATCCCCGGAACAATGGCGTTCATCATTGCTGTCTGAAACAAACTTTGGAATTATTTCAACTTTATCTTTCCAAGGAGCAAAAGTGCACTGTAGGGCTTCAATCCATTCAGGATCACATTCAAACAAGTAAATCTTACTGACCTTTTCAACAACTGCCAATGCAAAATTTCCTTCAGCTGCTCCAAAATCCGCAACAACATCAGTTTTACTCAGGCTAAAAGATGGAGTAAGGTACCTGTGCGGACTGGCTTCATCTTGCTCTAGTGTAAGATCATGAAATGACCTTCTTATTCTATCTGTAGACCACTTCCTTTTGAAATACAACCGCTTATCCTCCATGAGCACATACTTCAAGCCATTTTGATCATCCGTATATACTATAATATCCCCCATTCTATATTTGGACGTGAAGGAATATGGAAAAATGTCGACGCCATTGGTGCGCACAAATTCCGCAACCTGCTGCACTTCGCTGTCGTTAGCAAATGGAGGTTGTGAAAGGATAGCGGGAATCCGTTTTCTCAAAGAAGATAACAGCAATGAGGTTCTGATTGGCTTGGGAACCAAAGCCCTGTATAGCAATGAAGATGTATAGGACATATCAGATTTTAACGATGGACTTCACCTGTTGAATTACTTGGTTCTGTAAACGAACATAATAGATACCCGCCGGCAAATGCTCACCATCGAAATCCACTTTGTATGTTCCCGGATTAAAATCCCTGTCTGTAAGTATTCTTACAAGTCTGCCAGCTCCATCAAGTACCTGGAGGAGTGTATGTCCACCCATAGTCTTAAACTGAATACCAACAGACTTATGAAAAGGATTGGGGTATGCAACAATCAATTGTTCAGCACTCCCAACAGGATTCAGTACGGAACAGGTGCCAACCTTGGTCAGTGGCATGTCCTGAAAATTTTTCAACATCACTTTATTCAACATCCCTGAATCCACACACAACCAATTTGATAAAATACTGGCGTAAACACTCCTGAAATCATATTGATAAGGAATATTATCTCCTACAGTTGCGGTTGATGGAATTGTTGGATTATTACCCGAAATTCCTCCCTCAACTTTTGTACCGAAAACAAAAAGTGGGGCTGCTGCGCCATGGTCCGTCCCACTGGAACCGTTGCTCAGAATTCTCCTACCGAACTCAGAAAAAGTCATGCCAACAACCCTGTCTTCAACGCCAAGTAACCTGATGTCATCCATGAATGCCTTGATCGCAGCACTTACATTACCCAATAGTCTTGCATGTGTTCCTGTTGAGGTATCACTTGTAGTCACCTGATTAGAATGGGTATCAAACCCTCCATAGTTAACCATATAAATTTTAGTCTTCAAACCACCCTTAATCAGCCTGGCAACAATTTTAAGTTGATCTGCAAGAGAATTACCGGTAGGGTAAACGCCCTGTGAAGTCACCTTGGAATTTGCATTTTTGATAACCTCACCAAACTTCTGCGTTTGTCTGGACATTTCCCTGATATATGTCAGTTCATTTCCTGCAAGTGTATTGGGCACAGGATCCTGCTGATTGTTCACCAGACTGTAAAAAGAAGCAGGATTAGATATACTTACTCCCATGGGTTGTATAGGTCCCTGCAAAGTCAATGAAGTAACAGACCCTATCTGCACTGCCAGTGGATCTGGCATGGTTGCATTGGGAAAGCCTGAGGGAAAACCTGGATAGAGCTCATCCAAAAAACGGCCCATCCATCCTGAATTTAGGACCTGCTTACTGTCTGATGCAGTCATCCAGATATCAGTTGCACGGAAATGAGAAAAATTAGGTTGTGGATAGCCTACAGCCTGAACAATGTGCAACTTGCCATCATTAAATAGTTGCTGCATACCTGTCATGGCCGGATGGAGACCAACCTTATCGTATCCATTTAACTTCAGTACTTTGGACTGATCAATGAAAATATTTTTACGGGCATTGACATATTTACTAAAGTTGTCAAGAGGGATAACAGTATTCAAACCGTCATTTCCCCCATTCAATTGAACGATTACAAATACCCTGTCGTTATCACCCGGTGGCAATAATAAATTATTAAGAAAAGTGTGACCTTTATCATATGCTCTGAAACCCATTCCCTGCACAAATGAGGGAACCATGA
>JBDLTO010000453.1:0-4394 GCA_039805815.1 Bacteroidota bacterium
TAGAAGCCAGTCCAATGGCATTTGACATGAGAAGCAATGGTAAAATTTATGTAGTAGTTGCAGTATTGTTAACGATAATGATCGGACTAATACTTTATATCATTAGCGTAGACAAAAAAATATCCAAACTCGAAAAGGAATAAAGAACCTTTGTACCTTTGCGGTGTTAGAAAAATTTCAAAAATTCAATTAATATGAATCCCGAATACAGTTTTTTTGATGCCGTTTGCAAAAGTTTTGATAAAGCTTCAAAATTCACCAATTTCGATGCGGGCATACTCGAGCAGATAAAACAATGCAACAGTGTATTGCGTATGCATTTCCCAGTTAAAATTGGGGATAAAATAGAAGTCATAAAGGCCTACAGGGTTCAGCACTCTCACCACAAACAACCTTGTAAAGGTGGTATCCGTTTCAGTGAGATGGTAAACTTGGATGAAGTAATGGCACTTGCTGCGCTTATGACATACAAGTGCGCCATAGTAGATGTTCCTTTTGGAGGGGCAAAGGGCGGAATTAGTATTGATCCCAAAAAATACTCGCCCTATGATCTTGAAAAAATCACCAGAAGGTACACCAGTGAACTGATTAAAAAGAAGTTCATTGGTCCAGGAGAAGACGTCCCTGCGCCTGACTATGGCACAGGAGAAAGAGAAATGGCCTGGATTCTTGATACGTATACGGCCATGCATCCCGGAGAAATTGATTCGCTTGCTTGTGTCACAGGAAAACCAGTTAGTCAGGGTGGCGTTAGGGGTAGAAAAGAGGCCACAGGACTAGGGGTTTTTTATGGTATCCGTGAAGTTTGCAACAATCCAAAAGTCATGAATCGCCTTGGCCTTTCACTTGGCATTGAAGGTAAAAAAATTATTGTACAAGGATTGGGAAATGTAGGTTACCATGCTGCAAAGTATTTTCAAGAAAATGGAGCTATCATTGTTGGCTTGGCAGAATATGAAGGGTCTATATACCATGAATCAGGTCTTGACGTTGAAGCAGTCTTTCAACACCGGAAATCCACTGGAACAATACTGAATTTTCCCGGAGCACAAAACTTAGACAAGAATACAGATGCATTGGAAGCACCATGTGATATCCTTGTTCCCGCTGCCTTGGAAAATGTAATCAATGGCGAAAATGCGTCACGTGTTCAGGCAAAAATAATTGGTGAAGCTGCCAATGGTCCACTCACACCAGAAGCTGATGATATCTTGGTCAGCAAAGGTGCATTGGTTATACCAGACATGTACCTGAATGCAGGAGGAGTTACAGTTTCTTACTTCGAATGGGTTAAAAATCTCAGTCATGTTCGCTATGGACGGGTTGAAAAAAGGTTCATGGAAAATCAAAACGCCAACCTTGTTTCTCAAATCGAAGAAATGACTGGGAAATCTGTTACGGACATCCAAAAGAAACTTTTGGTGCATGGTCCAGATGAAATAGACCTGGTAAGAAGCGGACTTGAAGATACCATGATTAAAGCTACCAATGAAATACTTGACTGCTGGTTAGGAAATCCTGATATAAAAGATATGCGAACAGCCGCATTTGTAGTAGCAATCAACAAAGTAGGTACAAGCTACTCGGAGCTTGGCATATTCCCTTAAACCTTTTCACATATCAAAAACCGGAAAGCTGGAAATCCAATTTGGGTTTCCAGCTTTTTTTTCTGCCAGATGGCACTCAATTCCGTTTACAATCATCCAGTACTTTACCGGAAGCATTTGCTGGTAGGTGAGAACCTGCATGAGAGACTTGTCATCCAAAGAAATATGCGGTGCTTTGCACTCAATAATCATCCAGGGCAAATGTTCCTTATCATAAATCAATAAATCAAAACGATAAGAATTACCTTGAATTCGGATCGTTTTTTCAACCGCGATAAAGGATGCCTCAATTTTATGATGCCTGATAAGCCAATGAATTAAATTTTGCCTGACCCACTCCTCGGGCTGCAGAGCTACCCACTTTTTCCTGATGATATCAAAAATCTGGCGCTGATCCTGCCATATTCTCATCCTGAACTCGGGTTGCGGAAATACCAAATCAATCATGATGCAAAGTAATCAGTAATTTTGTTTGGAAAAAGTAACATGACCAGCAAAGAAGAAATTGTCAAAAACTGGCTCCCAAGGTATACGGGTATGACCTTGGATGAGTTCGGATCCTACATTTTACTCACAAACTTCAGTAAATATGTAAACCTTTTTGCAGAATGGCACCAAGTTGATATCAAAGGCACAGACAAACCCATGCAGTCTGCAACAGCAGACGGAATAACCATCATTAACTTCGGGATGGGAAGTCCTACTGCAGCAACCATAATGGATTTGCTTACAGCTATCGAACCTAAGGCAGTACTTTTTCTGGGTAAATGTGGTGGGCTTAAAAAAATAAATAAAATCGGAGACCTTATTTTACCCATCGCAGCGATACGGGGTGAAGGAACATCAAACGACTACTTGCCAGCTGAAGTACCTGCATTGCCTTCATTTGCACTTCAAAAAGCAATTTCTACAACAATCAGAGACCATGAATTAGACTATTGGACTGGAACGGTTTACACTACCAACAGAAGGGTTTGGGAGCATGACGATGATTTTAAAGTATACTTACAAAAAATCAGGGCTTACGCCATAGACATGGAAACAGCCACAATTTTCTCAGTGGGATTTTCCAATAAAATACCAACTGGAGCCTTACTCCTGGTAAGTGATCAGCCCATGATCCCTGAGGGCGTGAAAACGGAAGAAAGCGACCAGAAAGTAACCGGTAACTTTGTAGAAACTCACCTCAAACTAGGAATTGCATCCCTTAAACAACTTATTAACAACGGTATTACGGTCAAACACCTTAAGTTTTAGTAATTCAGGTTTATAACAGGTGCATAAATCCGTTTTTCAGATAACGAGACTTGATAAAAAAAGCTTAATTTTGCAAATCAAATATGCCAAAACAAATCTGATGCCGTAAGATCAGGTTTGCTGGATGAATACCCATATGGGGTGGCTATCGGGATTTGTTTCAGGCAGCAAATTTTTACGCATGAAGTTATCCCAGTTTAGATTCGATTTCCCTCTCAATCTCATTGCACAAACGCCGGCCAAACGAAGAGAAGACGCTCGTTTGATGGTTGTACACAAAGACACAGGTCTCATCGAAAACAAAATGTTCAAAGATGTTTTGGACTATTTCGAAGAGAAAGATGTTTTTGTAGTTAACAATACCAAAGTATTTCCTGCCAGGATGTACGGTAGGAAAGAAAAAACAGGAGCTAAGATTGAAGTATTCTTGCTTAGAGAGCTAAATAAACAAAACAGATTGTGGGACGTAATTGTAGATCCAGCCAGAAAAATAAGGGTTGGAAACAAACTCTATTTTGGTGATGCAGACGAATTGGTTGCAGAAGTAATAGATAATACAACCTCAAGGGGTAGAACTATTCGTTTTCTTTTTGAGGGGTCTGATGATGACTTCAAAGCTATTCTAAATACACTAGGAGAAACACCACTACCCAAATACATCAAACGCAAACCTGATGAGCTTGATCGTGAGCGTTACCAGACTGTATACGCGAGACATGAAGGTGCTGTTGCAGCTCCAACTGCAGGTTTACACTTTTCAGTGGAATTAATCAAAAGACTTGAGATAGAGGGTGTGCGTTTTGCAGAAATCACCTTACATACTGGCCTGGGTACATTCAGGGCAATTGAAGTTGAGGATCTTAGCAAACATAAAATGGAAGCTGAATATTTTAAGGTTGATGAAACAGCTTGTAAAATTGTAAACAAAGCCAAATCAGAAGGTCACAGAATATGTTCTGTAGGCACAACAACACTGAGGGCACTCGAAAGTACATTTACAGCAGATAAACTGTTGAAACCATCAGAAGGCTGGACCAATATTTTCATTCACCCTCCTTATGATTTTTCAATTTGTGATTCATTAATAACCAATTTTCACCTGCCTAAAACATCATTATTGATCATGGCATGTGCATTTGCAGGCTACGACCTTACAATGGAAGCTTACAAGAAAGCCATTAAAGACAAATACAGGTTCTTCAGTTATGGAGATGCTATGCTGATAATCTGACTTAATATGTCCTCTGCCCCAAAAAAATAGCTTCTTTTAAAGAGGCTATTTTTGGGACAGGGCAAATTGTTTTTAGCTGAGTATTTATACTTTCTACCGCTAATTAAAAGAATTAGTCAAGTCCGAATAACCCTTTGTTCAGTGCCTGAAGTGTTTCATTTCTTACTTCAGTTGGCACAAGAATTGAAATATTATGTGTACTTCCACCAAAACTCACCATGTTAATTGGAATATGTGACAGCGAACTAAACATATCAGACATTAGTCCCTTTTCTTCAGTTAATTTATTTCCCACAACT
>JBDLTO010000454.1:0-10093 GCA_039805815.1 Bacteroidota bacterium
CTTTACGCAGGTCGTTCACCTGCTGATGAATTTCACTGATAGTTGAAGTTATGTCAGAAAGTATTTTTTGTTGTTCATCCCATGCTGCTGCAGTGGCTGAAATCTTTGGGTTAGCCAATAAAATGAGTTCTGCAGTACTCGTGGTTGTTCCTGCATCCAGTTTGGCTGTATATGTTCCAGGCGCAAGCGCATATCCTCTGTAATCACCGAAAATATAAACACCTTTGACATCTGGTGTTGGAGTTGCTGTTCGGTAATCCCACAGAAAGCGGTTATGTCCTTTTGAAGCGGGCAATAATGTTGCCGGTGCTGGTCCGCCTGGATATCTTACATAGCTGTCGTCTTTTTTGTTGATGAATGTTCTCACCACTTTTCCCTTTGCATCGGAGATAGTTAATTTAACCGTGATGCTGTCATGAATTTCAGGCAGGAAGTAATCAAGTATGATGCCATCGGGTGCATTTTGTCCGGCACTGTATTTATCTTCCGGCAGCCCTGCACCTCCGCCCATCTTGTAACTGGGTTTAGGTGTAATCAGTCGGGGTAATGCAGCATCAGCTGCATATTGTTGGATGGCGCCAAGATCATCCAGGATCCAAAAGGCTCTGCCTGCTGTAGCAGCCACAAGGTCATTGTCGCGGATCATCAGGTCAGTTACAGGTACCACAGGCAGGTTGCGCTGGAAAGATTGCCAGTGTTGTCCACCGTCTGTAGAAAGGTAAAACCCTCTTTCACTTCCACTATACAGCAGGTTTTTATTCTTCTTGTCTTCCCGGATAACTTTCAGGAAATCATCTTCTTTGATTCCATTGTTGATCGATGTCCAGGTTTTGCCGTAATCAGTAGTCTTGAAAGCATAGGCAGCATAGTCGTTGAATTTATATCGCGTTGCTGCAATATAGGCAGTACCCTTGTCAAATGCAGACAGCTCGATGCTGTTGATCTGCGCCTCAGGTAATCCAGCTGGTGTAACATTGTTCCAGGTTTTTCCGCCATCCGTGGTAACATGCACCAGTCCGCAATCACTGCCAGTCCAGATAACGCCTTTTTCCAATGTAGATTCTGCAAGGTAAAAGAGTGTATTGTAGTTTTCTCCGCCTGCACCTTCATTGGTGAAGGGCATACCTCCGGGGCCCTGTTTTGACTTTTCGTTTCGGGTTAGGTCCGGACTAACAGGCTCCCAGCTGATGCCACCATTGGTTGTTTTCAGCACTACATTGCTGCCATGATAAATGGTTTTGGGGTCGTGCGGGGAGGCGATAATCGGGGCATTCCAGTTGAACCGGTATTTCATGGTGCTGGGATCATTAGCCAGATTCATGGTAGGATAGGCCTGTATGTCTTTGGATTCTCCGGTTTTCGTATTGAGCACTTCGATATAACCTTGATAACAACCGCCGTAAATCAATGTGGGGTCATTGGGGTCGAAAGCGGGAAAGGCGCACTCACAGCCAGGGCCTATCATCCAATCGCGTTCGGTGAGTGCTGCGCCATTGTTCCTGCTTGCAGCAATCACTGAGGTGTTATCCTGTTGCCCGCCATAGAGTTTATAAGGGAATACATTGTCTGTATTAACGCGGTAGAATTGTGCTGTTGGCTGGTTCATGATCGATGACCATGTTTTACACAGGTCAAAACTGATTTCTGCACCGCCATCGTCTGCAAGGGCCACAATATTGTTTTTGGAAGGATGAATCCATAAGTCGTGCGTATCACCATGTTGTACGGCAACCCTTGCAAATGTTTTTCCACCATCGATGGATTTCATCATGGGTGCATTGAGCACGTATACGGTGTTTTCATTGCTTGGATCTGCAAAGACTTCCATGTAGTACCAAGACCTGGAAGATATATCTTGGTTGTTTGATAATAAAGCCCAGGTTTTGCCTGCATCATCAGAACGGTATAATCCTGACTTTACTTTTTCTGTTTCTATGATTGCATAAATCCTGTTGCTGTTGGCACGGGATACACTGATACCGGCTTTCCCCATGAGCTTTGGTAGTCCACCTTCGAGTTTCTTCCAGGTATTGCCTTCGTCAACAGACTTCCAGATAGCAGATCCTGGTCCTCCGCTGGAGACTGTCCACGGATACCTTCTGTGTTCCCAGGAGGCAGCATAGAGTATGCGGGGATTATTCATGTCCATGGATAGCGAAGAGATGCCTGTGCTGTCGTTGATATAGAGCACTTTTTTCCAGCTTGCACCACCGTCTGTTGATTTGAAAACTCCTCGGTCTGCGTTCGGACCATGAACGGTGCCCTGTGCGGCAACATAGACCACATCAGGGTTTCTGGGATCAATAGCAATGTCTGAGATATGTCTTGTTTTTTGAAGACCAATATTTTTCCATGTTTTACCTGCATCAGTGGATTTGTAAACACCATCACCATAGCTCGTCATCACACCTCGAACCGCATGTTCTCCGGTACCTACAAAAATCACATTGGGATCTGATTCAGAAACAGCGATATCTCCGACTGATCCCACGCTGAATTGTCCATCTGAAATGTTTTTCCAATTGTTGCCGCCATCTTCTGTAGTCCATACGCCACCACCGGTATACCCCACATAAAATTTCAAATCATTATTCAGTACCCCGGCAATGGCATTGGCACGGCCTCCTCGAAATGGACCAACATTGCGCCATTTGAGGTTACTGAAAATGGAATCAGGACTGGGTTGAGTTTGTATTTGCTGCGAAACTGACTTTTTCTTTTGGGCCTGACTGGTCATCATTCCCAGACAAAGGATGGCAAGAAGGATTTTTTTCATCTCTACAATAATTGTGAATACTGAAGTTACTATAAAAAAACTGCCCCGCGTTAGCGGGGCAGAATGATGAATCAATGCTGATTATGCAAATTCACAAAGACTGTTTACATTTTGAATTCCCATCCACTTCTGTTCACACGACCAACAAACTGGTTGGCATCCTCAAAATTGGTGATCTTCATAGATGCGCCATCCCACAAGAGTTTTTTACGTCCGTAGAAATCGAATCCGCTGCGTCCGTTGTTCCCTTTAACCTCTTTGCGGAGCATATAACTCCTGATGGCCAGGTTGCCCATCAGAACGGTTTCGGTGAGCGGACCAGAGTAATCAAATGATGAACTCAGGGCTTTGTGCTCTTTGCTGTTGAAACCTGCTTTGCAGGCTTCAGTCCAGGATATCTGGTGACCGAATTCAGGCAGTTTCGGAGCATTTGGATCGGGAGCTGGAGCAGTGATTTTTTCTCCGTTGTTCAGGTAAATCCGTGGATTATTTCCGTACATATCAATTACCATCAAGCCTTTGGAGCCATGCAGGTAAACGCCGTTGGCTCCGTTGCCATCAGTGCTGAGGGGCTCATTGGCTGGCAATTGATCAGGATGGAATGGTCTCAGACCGCCATCCATCCACACCATTTTCATGGGTGTTTTATTCTTTTTGGTGGCTGGGAATTTAATCTCAACAAGAGATGAAGGCGGACAACCTTCTGGAATATGTTCTGGTGTCCAATCTTTGATGAAAACCTGTCCTACGCTGCATTCAACCTCGGTTGGATAGCCAAGGCCAAGTATCCTGAAAGGAGAGTCAATGGTATGGCATCCAATGTCGCCCAGTGCCCCGGTACCGAAATTCCACCAGCCCCTCCATTTGAATGGATGATAGAGTGGATCATAATCTACATAAGACGCAGGACCAAGCCAGGTATTCCAATCTGCGGCAGACATGGAAGCAGGCAAGGCATGTTTACCGGTTGGAACAGGAATACCCTGAGGCCATACGGGTCTGTTGGTCCAGATTTCCACTTTGTTGACAGTGCCAATCAGTCCCTGGTCAAACCAGTCCATTGCAATTTTTTGTTGGGGGTTGGAAGCACCCTGGTTGCCCATTTGGGTGACCACCTTGTACTTGCGTGCCGCTTCGGTCAGCATCCTGGCTTCAGCGATATTGTGGGTCAGTGGTTTTTGAACATATACATGCTTCTTCAGTTGCATGCAGGCCATGGCGGCATAAGCATGGAAATGGTCTGGCGTGGAGATGGTTACAGCATCAATTTCATTGCCAGACTTGTCGAGCATCTCTCTGAAGTCGCGGTATTTTTTGGCATTGGGAAACTTCTCAATGGCAGGTTTACACTTGTCCCAGTCGACATCAGAAAAAGCCACCACATTATTGGCACCGTTATTGAAAGAATTGAAAAGGTCAGATTGTCCTTTTCCACCTGCACCGATGGCGGCAATATTCAGTTTGTCGCTGGGAGCGGTGTAGCCTTTTCCGATTACATGACGTGGTACAATGAAAAAGCCGGCAGCTGCCAGCGAGCTGTTTTTAAGAAAATTTCTCCTGTGGTTTTGTTTGGGCATAGCAATGTGTTTAAGTATTGAATGGATGTTTGAATATACGGATTATCTAGCCATTTTCTGTGCCTTCAAGGCAAGTTCTGTGGCCAACAAGCAATGTGCCTGCGTCATCGCTGTTTCTGTGCGGTTGATCACATCATCCACAAACAAACGTCCGAAGGGCAGTTCCACGTCTTTACAATCGATGTAAACGGTTTCTTTGTTATTGGCCATGTAGAGATGATTCCCACTGTTATAGCGGGCAATATCGATGTTTTTCCTGATCTCAATGAAGCCTTCGGATCCGAGAATTGTTAACCTGCCATCTCCCCATGTTTTGAGTCCGTCTGGTGTAAACCAATCAACCCGGATATAACCCATTCCACCATTGCCTTTCAGCATCACATCACCGAAATCCTCAAAGTTGGGATGATCTTTGTGATGGGTGTTGCCAACTTGTGAAGCAACTACGTCTGCCGAAGTGGAGCCAGTGAAATGCAGGAACTGATCAAACTGGTGGGAACCGATATCACAGATGATTCCACCGTAACGTTTTTTCTCCCAGAACCAGTCGGGCCTGGATTTGGGATTGATCCGATGCGGACCTAATCCGATGGTCTGAATGACTTTACCTATTGCGCCTGCTTGCACCAGTTCTGAAGCCTTGATCGTGGCTTTGTTTTCAAAGCGCTCGCTATACATGATCGAGTAAATCCTTTTGGTTTCCTTTTGGACCTTTCTCACTGCAGCCAGTTGTTCCAAGGTAGTGATTCCCGGTTTGTCTACCAGATAGTCTTTACCATGCTTCATCACTTCAATGCCCAACGGTCCGCGTTCATCCGGAATACCTGAACTCAGGATCAGTTGGATGCTGGTGTCTTCCAGGATTTCTTTGGGGTCTGCAGCAACTTTTGCCTGTGGAAATGATTTGGTGAATTGTGCCAACAGATCTGCTTCTTTGGCATAAACTGCCACCAATTCACCTCCGCCCTTGATAACGGCATTGCACATGCCGTAAATATGGCTGTGGTTGATGTTGATCACTGAGAAGCGGATGCGGGGAGGCATGATTTTTTCTGCTTTTTTCTTTTCGGTAAACGACGAAAGCAAGAAGAGTCCGCTTGCAGCCGTAGTTGATTTGAGGAAGTCTCTGCGTAATGGCATGGGTTGATTTTGAAGTTGATCTGTTAAATTAAAACATAATTTTCAAGAGCAGGCACCTTATGTTTTGATGCATTTATATGAACTTTTCCAGTAAAAGTACACCCAGCAGGCCCATCACAGAAACGATAGTTTCCATCACGCTCCAAGACCGGAAAGTGTCTTTCATGCTGAGGTTGAAATACTCCTTGAACAGCCAGAATCCTGAGTCGTTGACGTGGGAAAAGAAAAGGCTGCCTGAGCCAACGGCCAACACCATCAGGCTGGGTGAAGTTCCTGTAGCTACCACCAGTGGAGCAATGATGCCTGCTGTAGTCAAACCGGCCACCGTAGCGGAACCCATGGCCACCCGGATGAGTGCAGAGATCAGCCAGCCCAGCAGCAGCGGTGGGAGGTCGAGTTGGTTCATCGCTGTGGCAAGCTGATTGCTTACGCCGCTGTCAACAAATATTTGTTTGAGTGCACCGGCACCTGAAACAATGAGGATAATCATCAGCACATCCTTTACGGAATCGGCATAGATAGCCATAACCTCGCCCATTTTTTTCCCTTTGAAAATGCCGAGTGCAAAAGTGGCATACAATACAGACAGGAGCATCAGCATGCCGGGATCTGCGATGAAACGCAGTAAAACCGGACTTTCCACGCCGCTGTCGCCCAGCTGGAAAATGGTGGTCACCAGCAAGATTCCAACAGGCAGCAAACAGGTGAGAATGCTGTTCAGGAATCCGGGAAGCTGATCATCAGGCAGGATGCGCGGCTTGAAGGTTTGTAGTGGTTCTGTGGTGATGCCTTTAAGCGTTGACGCAAATACTGGCCCGGCTAGAATAATGGTAGGGATAGCGATGATGATGCCATACAGCAGTGTTTGCCCCATATCCGCATTCAATTGGGTAACAAGTGCAGCCGGTGAGGGATGCGGCGGAAGGAGTCCGTGCGTAGTGGAAAGCGCAGCCAACATAGGTAATCCAACATACACTGCTGGAAGTTTAACCCGGTAAACAATTGAGAAAATGAGAGGGACGAGCAACACAAAACCAACATTATAAAACAAGGGGATGCCTACTATGAAGCCTGTCATGACCAGAGCCCAGGTGATTTTATTGATGCCGAATGTTTTCAGCATCACATCACTGATTTTTTGGGCCGCACCAGATTCTGCTACCAGTTTACCAATCATGGCACCAAATAACAGTATCATCAGCAAAGAACCCAGTGTATCGCCAATACCCTTCTGAATTGAAGCTGGAATTTTTTCAAGTGGTAGTCCGAGTAATAATCCGCCAGTAATGGATACCAATATAAAGGCAATGAATGTATTCAGCCGGAGCCAAGAAATCAAGAGGATCAGGAGGAGGATACAACAGGCAATCGTAAGGAAAAGCATAGTCTTGGTTTAAGGGTGATAGCGAAAACGTTTTATTAAGTTATGGCATTTAATTGCTAAAGCCACCAAAAAATACAATAATTTGTAGCATCAACAACAAAACATTTAATCCTTTTAAAACGATTGTATATGCACAACAGAAGAAATTTTTTGAGAAATAGTACATTGGGCATTGCAGCCGCTGCAGCCATGCCTATCTTGGGTAAGGCTGCTGTTGCCGGTACCTCCAGCTCAGTTGTTGAAGGAATGGATTTTCCCATTGGCTTTGCAGGATTCTCCTTCGTTCGCTTTGACTTGGAGAAATCCATTGCGATGATGAAAAGGATGGGCGTCACCAATCTCTCTGTTAAAGAATTTCACCTGCCGCTGAACAGCAGCCAGGAAACCATTGATGGGGTGAAAAAGAAACTGGCTGATGCAGGTATCAGCATGTACACCGTTGGAGTCATCTATATGAAGTCAAAGGAGGCCGTGGACCAGGCTTTTGCTTATGCACAGAAATGTGGCGTCAACATGATTGTTGGTGTTCCCAATCCAGAACTGCTTGCTTATACAGAGGAGAAAGTGAAGGCTACCAATATCAAAATGGCCATCCACAATCACGGTCCGGAAGACAAGTTGTATCCCAGTCCGAAAGACGTTTACGACCGCATTAAAGACATGGACCCACGGATGGGATTGTGCATAGATATCGGACATACCTTCCGTGCTGGCGTATTGCCTGAGAAGGCGGTAGTGGAATACAAAGACAGGCTTTTCGACCTGCATATCAAGGATGTTACAGCAATGGCCAAAGATGCCAAAGTGATTGAAATCGGACGTGGTGCTATCAATTTCCCGGCTTTTGTGAAGGCTTTGCGCAAAATCAAATACACCGGTATCTGTAGCATTGAATATGAAAAGGATATGAATGATCCATTGGCTGGTATGGCTGAGTCTGTTGGGTATTACAGGGGAATCCTGAAAGGGTCATAAAACTTTTAGGGCTAAAATTTGTTGGGCTTATATGAGAACTTTGATTGGCCTGGCTCTGATGGGGCTTGCAGAGATGGTGTGCGGACAAGATTCGGCCAATGACAGGAAACTGAGGGACAGTCTGTTGAAGCAACAGCTCTATGGTGACACCGTTCCCAAAAAGGTTTCCCTTTCTGAGATTATTGTGAAGGGCAAAAAGCCACCTGTTGAGTTTAAAGTCGACAGACAGGTTTTCAATGCATCGGCTTATGCAACAGCCGCTAATGGAAGCGCTGTTGAGTTGGTGCGCAACTTGCCGGGAGTAGCAGTAAACGGCCAGGGTGACATCCAATTGCGGGGTTCTTCCAGCTTTCAGGTACTGATAAATGGCAGACCCACACAAGGTGACCCTGCTATGGTTCTAGCTCAACTTCCTGCCAATGCAATTGACAAGGTAGAAATCATTTCAACACCCGGTGCAGCTTTTGATGCCGATGGGAAAAGCGGAATTTTGAATGTCATCACCAAATCCGCGCCTCAAGGGGGTTGGGTGGTGCAATCCAATCTCATGCAAGGTGCCCCAACATTGAATGGATTCAACAACCAGCGTTACACCAATCCACTTCGCCAGTCAGCAGACCTTTCAGTAGGCTTCAGGAAAGGGCCATGGGATATCAGCACGGGATTGAATTATCTGACCAACGATATGTCTGGATTCAGGGAAGGGGATGTCTTCACCATTGTCAACGGAACCAAAACCTCTTTTCCTTCAACTGGTGAAAGGAGTTTCCGCAGGTACAATTATGGCGGCAGGATTGCGATAAATGTACAAATCAATGACCGCAACTCCCTAGAGGCCGGCTTCTACAGTGGCTACCGATACCAAAGCAGGGTGGCTGATCTCAACTACCTTGTTGGCAGAACAACCGCTGGGGGCAGCCTGCCTGATTTCAGGTTTTACAATGAAAATACCGCCAACAAGACAGGCAGATTCACCTTAGCTACCTTGGGTAGTGTTCACAAACTGACTGCGCAGACAACCTTCAGTTCGTCTTTGCAATATGAAGGGGCTGACCTTACCTCCCTCACCACGAATTACAATTACAACAGTACAGACAAATCTCAACTGTATCAGGAAACCATCAACCCGGGATCCAATCCATTGCATGCCTACCGCTACAAGGCAGATCTCACACACACCAGGGGCAACAGCACCTGGCAAACTGGTTACCAGTTCAGGTATGATATCCAGCGGGGTGACTTTGTTTACCAGTATCGCAATGGCGACAGCAGAACGCTACTTACTGATCCGCTGTTCACCAGCAAAGCCAATCTGCAAAATAACATCCATGCAGGATACTTGCAACATGCCAATGCTGCAGGCAAATTTGCCTGGCAGGCGGGGCTCCGAGCGGAACACCTGTTGAGACGAATCGACTTCTCCGGCAACATACCAGCATCAAGCCTGGTATTGCCCAACCTGTTCCCCTCCTACTTGGTCCGTTACCAACCCCATGAGAAAGTCAGCGTCAAGCAATCCTTTTCCAGGCGGATCAAACGTACCAACAACTTCGAACTGAATCCTTTTCCGGAGCGAGAACATACCGAAACCCTGGAGAAAGGTGATCCTGAACTGCTGCCCGAACTGACAGCCCTATGGGAATTGGGTGTTGAGCATAAACTGCCCAAAGGAACTTTTTCGTTGTCTGTTTACCACCAGCGCATTAAAAATCCAATACAGCGGGTGAACAGTGTTTTCAACGACACTATCCTCAACAGGATATTCACCAATGCCGGATTGGCCAAGCAAACTGGTGTGGAAGCTTCTTTGTCCATCCGTCCTGCACCCTGGTGGCAGCTAGTGGCAGGAGGAAACATTTATCGCTACAGCATCAAAGGAGAGCTTTTCAATGGAAATCTGCCTTTTGCCAACAGCAGTTGGGTATTCAGCATCAATACCACCCAAACCTTCAGTTTGCCACGCAATTGGTTTGTACAATGGAGCCTGAATTACCTTTCTTTGCGGGCTACCGCCCAAGGAGAGGATGGGGCTTTCATCGTTCCAAATCTTTCAGTCAAAAAGACCCTGCAAGAGGGGCGGTGGACCTTCCAGGCGCAATGGCTGAATATGGATGCCGGACTGGGCATCGCCAACCGACAGCGCATCACTACCAAGGGTATGGATTTCTTTAGCACCACCAATTACATCTACGAGCCGGATCAGCTGCAGTTTTCAGTAGGATTTAACCTTTCCAAGCGGAA
>JBDLTO010000455.1:0-2778 GCA_039805815.1 Bacteroidota bacterium
AAAGTGCTTGGCACATCTGGATTTTTTGTAGTTACTTCCGATGCGGAAAACATGACAGCTATTTTAAAACAAAATAATATCACACTTCCTGTGATGAAGGGCGATTTGGTATCAATCAAAACTGCAGCAAGAACTAACCCAACATTGTTTCACCTTCGTCAGGGACAGATTCTGGCAAAATATGGCAGAAAAGATATCCACCTCTTCCTCAAACGCATCAATGAGATTGAAAAGTAGTGAGATTGTAGTTATTCGCATTTTAAGATAAATTTATAAGCTTTACTGCGTTATGATTTCAAATCATGGTGTTAATTGCATCCATGAAAAAATCATTTATAATTGTAGTTACCTTACTGACTATAAGCAGTCTGACAGTGGTCAATGCACAAAATACGTCAAGCGAATACAGCACCGCAATTGGTGTAAAAATGTACCCCGGTTCTATTTCATTCAAGCAAAGTTTGGATGGCACCAATTACCTGGAGGGTCTTGCTTCTTTTTGGAATAAAGGTTTTAGGGCTACGCTGTTATATGAAGTACATAATCCGCTTTTAAATGCTTCGGGCTTACGGTGGTACTACGGTGCAGGGGCACATGTTGGGTTTTACAATTCCAAATATTACGAAGGCGGTTCTTTGATAGGTATAGATGGCGTTCTGGGTATCGACTATAAAGTTCAGGGAGCACCTTTGAATTTATCTATCGACTGGCAGCCATCCTTTGAATTTGGCAATGGCTCTGGATTTGAAGGTTGGGGAGGAATAGGTATCAGGTTTACTTTTTAGTTTAAAGGATAACAACATCCCTGATCATTTTTTCACCCACACTTTCATTGATTCGTTCGATGATAAGTGCTTTCTGAAAAACAAGTTCTGTTTTTAGCGGGGCCACTTCTGTATGAATAAAGAGGGTTCCATCCCTGATTTCAAGTCTATCGGTGAATTTTGCTATGGTTTGTCCCATTACCTTTTCCCAATGATCTTCAATCTGAAATGCCTGTATATTGTATTTAAAACGACTCTTTGCAAGGTATTTTTTCAGGGCATCACCCAATGATATTGCATCCGGCATGGTTAGGGTTTTAAAAGGGTGAATGGAATATTCAGATCAGTCAGTGCTGCATTAATTCTATCTGCATGGGTATCAGACATGATTACTTGTCCGCTGTTTTGAACACAAACCCAATTCAGGAGCATTTGCAGACGTTTTTGATCAAGTTTTTCAAAGATGTCATCAAGCAGCAAAAGTGGTTCAAAGCCAAAATGATTCTTTAGCATTGTAAATTCTGCAAGTTTGAGTGCAAAAAGCAGGCTTTTTTTCTGTCCCTGTGACGCAATTTGCTTGAAAGGCGAGTCAAACAAGGTTATTTCGAGTTCATCCCTGTGGATTCCAACAGAGGTTCTTTGAAGCAGGATATCTTTTTGTCTTTTTCCGGTAAGGTCACTGCGGTAAAGCTCAGGCGTTGTTGACGGGGTAAAACGAAAAGATGGGCACTCAGCATCTGCAGCAATATAAGCAAAACGTTCACTTACAAGCGGTAGAAAAGCATCCATGAAGATTAACCTTTGTGTCAAAATATAGGTTCCAGCTTGAATCAGCTGGTCATCAAAGCTATCTAGCAGCAGGTGATCAATCCTGCCATCTTCACAAGACCTGAGGTATTTGTTCCTGTCTTGGAGACATTTATTGTAACGAATAAGTTGAAGCAGGTACTGACTGTTTTTTTGGGACAGTATGGTGTCTATCAGTTTCCGCCTTTCTTCGCTGCCACCGGTAATCAACACAACATCATCAGGGGCAACAAAAACTACCGGTAAGCGGCCGATATGAGCAGAAAAAGGCGTTACCTGTTCCTTATCTACCCATAATTCCTTTTTACCATTTTCACGCAAGATTATTGAAACAGGATAATTATCACCCCGCTGTTGAAAACTTCCTGAGATATTGAATCCTTGCAGGCCTTGTCTTACAGATGCAGCATCAGAGAGTCCAAGGTAACTTTTTGTAAAACAAAGACAATACACAGCATCCAGCAAATTTGTTTTGCCTGTTCCATTAAATCCACAGACAGCAGAAACCTGAGCATCAAATTGGAAAGATGCAGACTGGTAGTTGCGAAAATGGGTGAGGTTGATATGATTGATCCTGAACAAAGTGTGGTAAATAGCAAAATTACACCAAAGCAGGAATTTATTGCCCGAGAATAGCTGTTATAAAAAGACATTTTGTGTTTTTCGCACTATATTTGCAAATCTTTCAACCTAAAGCATCTTAAAAAGACTTATGGGTCCAACTAAATTTACAAAAGAAACCTACCTCTACTGGTACGAGTTAATGCTTCTTCTCCGCAAATTTGAAGAGAAGACCGGACAATTGTATGGCATGCAGAAAATCAGGGGATTCTGTCACCTGTATATCGGACAGGAAGCATTGGCAGCTGGCTGTATGACAGCCACACGTCAGGAAGATCCCTTTATCACTGCATACCGTGATCATGGATTGGCACTTGCCAAAGGCATGACTGCCAATGAATGCATGGCAGAACTCTATGGTAAAGCAACAGGATGTTCAAAGGGGAAAGGCGGAAGTATGCACTTTTTCAGTGTTGAAAAATACTTTTTCGGTGGACACGGTATTGTAGGAGCTCAAATAGGAACAGGAGCAGGTTTGGCATTTGCTGAACAATACAAAGGAACAGACAACGTATGTTTGACGTTCTTTGGAGACGGTGCTGCGCGTCAGGGAATGTTACATGAAACTTTTAACCTGGCCATGCTT
>JBDLTO010000456.1:0-9507 GCA_039805815.1 Bacteroidota bacterium
GATTTGGCTGGCAAGAACTGGATGGCAGCACGTTTTCCAACTTGCAAGGTGGGGGTGATGACACGATCTGTTTCATTCAACACAATAACGACAATTTTTCCGGAGGGCGTGAGGAATGCAACATTGGAAAGGCCTTCAACTTCCTGGCTGCCAATTCTTATAGAACCCTGCGGTACAAACCTGGAGGCATGGGCAATGACATAGTAGGAAACATTACGTGCTATATTGTTGCCGCTAATCGTTAGTGCCCCCTTACATTCAGAACAGCCGCCTGGTGTATGCGGACCATATGCGGTATCATTGGCGAGGTTCCATTCCAGGGCATTCTTTGACCAATTGCGCATGCTGCCAATAACCACATTGCGGATATGCCATTGCAAGTCGCCATCAAAGGTTCCATTCTTGCCAGTCCATTGCTCCGTGAAATAAATGTTTTTGGAAGGATGTGCGTCATGCACTACTGAAAGCGCCCCTATATTTCCGGCATAAAGGTGAAAGGCAGTGCCATCTACATATTGGGCAGCCTCGGGATCTGACAGGATATGCATCGGATACTCAGGCATGTCTGCATTATGGTCCCATATGATGATACGGGTTTCCAGTGCGGATTTCCTGAAAGCCGGACCCAGATGGTTTTTGACAAAAATCTTCTGCTCTTCTGCGTCCATGAGGAGACTGGGATTGTTATGCGGATTCTGGGGCTCATTCTGAATGGTTACCGCATCAATGGTGATACCCTGTTCTTTCATCGCACGGATGTATTTCACAAAATAATCCGCATACACGCCATAACAAGATGGCAGCAACTTCCCACCAATACTGCTTTTATTGTCTTTCATCCACAACGGCGGTGTCCAGGGACTGGCAGTGATTTTCACTGATGGATTGATGGATATGATTTGTTTCAGCAAAGGAATCAGGTCTATGGTATCCTCTGATAAGGAAAATTTTGCCAACCCAAAATCTGTTGTGTTGGCGGGGATATCATCATAGGTAAAAACCGTACTGCTGAGATCTGAAGCTCCCATGCTGATGCGTAGGCTGCTGATAGCCATACCACCTCTACTTCTTCCAAAAAGCTCATGCAGCAATTGTTTTCGCCTGGCGGCCGGAAGACGGTTGATTAAAGTAGCACTGCCCCCTGTAAGGGTAAATCCAAAACCCTCAATTGTTTGATAGGTCTGTTGGGGATTGATTTGGATGACAGAAATTGCGGCATCCTGTTGTATACGCTTGATGGAAAGCGGCTTCCTGCTGAGTTTCATGGACTGGTCGGCAGTGGTTGTCCATGACTGGGCAAATGGGCCACTGACAAGGCACATCAAAATGACAACGCATAATCCGGGAGACAAGTATCGCATCTCCAAATATACCGAGAGCCAGTTAAAACTGTTTCAGGTAACTGAATTTGACAATGCCGGGAGTGAAATTGAGCGAAAAGATATTTATGCTTTACATAACCCCTGCATATGGTATTCCTGTTAAGTGGTGCATATCCCGATTGAAAGTGGAAAGGTCTTGCATGGAAAATCCAGTAATATTGGCATGTCCGCAAGATCTGGCAATCACTTTCAATAAGCTGTTGCTGGCGTCCAAATACCGGTGCAATTGTGCTGCTGATGCATCAATCAGTAACCTGCTCCTCAGATTAGGCTTTTGGGTTGCAATGCCAACGGGACAATTGTTCGAGGCGCATGCCCGCATACCCAAACAGCCGATGGCCTGTAGAGCGGCATTGGAAATGGCAATGGCATCAGCACCCATCATCAAGGCTTTGGCAAAGTCTGCTGCGGTCCTCAATCCGCCGGTAATCACCAACGTAACCCCGGTAGCACCAACAGCATCCAAATGCTTCCGGGCCCTTGCCAAGGCTGGAATGGTCGGAACATTGATATGGTCCCTTAGTATGGTGGGAGCAGATCCGGTACCACCTCCCCTGCCATCCAAAATGATATAATCTGCACCTGCTGCCAGGGCAAAGTCGATATCGGCTTCAATGTGGCTTGCTGCAATTTTAAACCCGATTGGAATACCCCCAGTCATGGACCTAACCTGGCCAGCAAAAGCTGCAAAATCAGCTGGCGTATGCAAATCAGTAAAAGTAGCTGGAGAAATCGCATCCTGGTTGGGTTGCAGCCCCCTTACGGATGCAATTTCAGGGGTCACTTTTGAGGCAGGAAGGTGCCCGCCAGTACCCGTTTTGGCACCCTGCCCTCCTTTGAAATGAAAAGCTTGTGCCTTGCACACCTTTTCCCAAGAAAAGCCAAATTTCCCAGAAGCATATTCATAGAAGTACCGATTATTATGCTCCTGCTCTTCGGGGAGCATGCCACCTTCACCACTGCATATTCCGGTTCCGCTTTGCGCTGCACCCATGGCCAAAGCAATTTTAGCCTCTCGGGAAAGGGAACCAAAACTCATGTCGGATACGAAAACCGGCATCTCAAGGTGAAGGGGTTTATTTGCATTCGGACCAATTACTACCCTTGTTTCAACCGGATTCTCATCCAGCAACGGTTTTCTGGAAAGTTGTGCAGGCAAAAATTGGATATCCTCCCAGGAAGGAAGCAATTCCCTTGAAACACCCATGGATGCTGACGGGCCATGATGCCCTGTCCGTTCCAGTCCGTATTTGGACAACTCCCGTATATATCGGGTATACGGTTCTGAAGGCTCTGGATGGGTATCATCATATGCACCCAGATATTCCTCTCTGCGGAAAGGTTGCGGGTGGGATACGGAGAACGACTTCACTTCTTCCTCATCAATATATACGCCACCATCACTGATGGTTATATTGAATTTATGCAGCCTTTCCTTGTTATTGTATTCGCTGACGCCCGTATCAAGCCGATAATCCCATCCATGCAGACCACAAATCAGGTTTTGCCCATCAACATAGCCATCAGACATCAATGCGCCCCTATGCAGACACCTTCCGTAGAGCACGGAAACCTGCTCATCATATTTGATGACCACAAGATCTAGTTCCCCGATAAGCCGGTGTTCAGGTACCCTATCTTTCAAAGTCTTGAGCTCAGCCAATAAAACAACTCCCATATTCGTATGTTTGCACTACTTAAATTAATGAAATTAATTATTCCTGATTAATTTGATCTTTGAAATGAATATGCCATGCAAATGACTCTGGCAATTTATGTGCTTATCGGAATACTGGTAGCATTGTGGTTTTGCCTGCACAGGATTAACAGATTACCCGGCATGGAAGTAAAACCCACATGGGGTTTTCGATTGATCATCCTACCGGCAACAGTTTTGTTATGGCCTGCAGTTATCTTTCAACTCAACAAACGCCCATGAACTTGAAGCTCCGCAACAGGCATTTGAAAGCCTGGATTGTACTTCTCCTGACGGTATTGACCCTAACAAGCTTAGCCCTTTTCTCCCAAACAATTTTATGAGTACGCAATTTGTAGCTGTACAGTGGAATCCTTTCAAGAAAAAATATGACCTGATCCTTTGGTTGGGCAATCTGATTTTCCTCAGTACATTCACCATCACCAACCTCATCCTGTTTCCCCATCACAATATCAATACAATCCTGATAAGGGGATTGGGACTGTTGTCAGTATTGCTGTTACACCTGATTTTAATAATAGGTCCTTTGTCTAGATTGGACTCCAGATTTCTTCCCATCCTCTACAACAGGAGGCATTTGGGCGTAAGCATGTTTCTGCTGGCGGCAAGTCATGGTCTGCTCAGCCTGCTCTGGTTCCATGGAGGTGGCAATACGGATCTTTTGAGCTCCCTTTTCCTCAGCAATACCCACTATTTTTCACTGCAATTTTTTCCTTTCCAAACCCTTGGATTTGCGGCGCTATTGATCCTGGCTATGATGGCTGCCACAAGCCATGATTTCTGGCTTGGATTCCTCTCCCCCTTGTGGTGGAAGGCCATGCACATGCTGGTCTATTTGGCTTATGCCCTTGTCATGCTGCATATTGTGACGGGTATTTTACAATTTGAAGACGATCCCTTGCTGATTTGCTTGCTTTATGCAGGCATGATCATGCTTTGTACCTTACATATTTTTGCTGCATGGAAGGAAAGAAAACCCATTGCAAAACAAAAGGATTGGATACCTGTAGCAAACCTGGATGAGTTCATTGAAAACAGGGCGAAAACAGTTTGCGTGAACCAACGCAGGGTTGCGGTTTTTTTATATGATGGCAAGCTCAGTGCTGTTGATGATCAGTGCAAGCATCAGATGGGGCCATTGAGCGAAGGAAAGATTGTTGATGGTTGTATCACCTGCCCCTGGCATGGGTACCAATACCGGCCTGAAGATGGAAGGTCCCCGGCTCCCTTTACCGAAAAAGTGGCCACCTACCGGTTGGCCCTTGATCATGGCAAGGTTTATATAGATCCAAATCCATTACCTGAAGGCACCCCTATTGAGCCGCTGCAAACTGGTCAGGCTTCCTCCGTCAAGAAAGACCAGCCTTTTTTTATTGGTTGGCAAAACCGCACAAACAAGATCCAGCTTGCCTTCCTGAAAAAGGTGATTGTCACTTTTTCAGGATTCCTCTTGCTGATGGCCGTAACCACCTCACTCAAACAACAGAAAATCTCACACTTCCAAATTGATTATGGAACAGTTAGGAAAGTGGAAGGCTGGTTAAGTGCAAAACCTGTCCCCATGCTAACGGTGCTTACCGGCAAGGACGGTTTGGGCAATCCTGTTTTCAAATCCATATTGTTGGTGGATGCCCTTAAACATGGAGCCAATGAAACGGTTAACAAAGCCCTCCATGGGGCATCCTCCGCTCCGGTAAGTATAATGGGGTATGTGGGCACCACCGCTACGCCATGCGGCAATGGGCATCCCGAAGCATCTGCTGGCTGCCTCACCACCATTTCTGGTGAGCATTGGTCTCCAATAATGGAGATTGAAAACGGTGTCTTATCCATCAACCCAATTCCAGCCCCACCCATAAAACCCATGGAAAGTATTGGAGAAGCGAAAAAACAAATCACCCTTACCGGTGAAATCATTGATCCCAAGTGTTATTTTGGCGCCATGAATCCGGGATCCGGCAAACCGCACCTCAGCTGTGCTGTCCGTTGTATTGATGGGGGGATCATGCCCGTGATAAAATTTCAAGCAAACGGAATTGAGCAATTCGCCTTGTTGTTATCTGAAACAGGAACTCCCGTCAACAACCAGGTGCTTCCTTTTATAGGATTACCTGTTAAAGTCACGGGGAAATTGAGTGCATATAACAATTGGCATATTCTTTACATCTCTTCCCTCGAAACCAACCCCAACAAATCATGGACTTCATCCGCGTTTTAAGCCTCAATGAGCTGCCGCCGGCATCATCCAAAATCGTGAAGCTAGGCAATAAAAAGGTTGCCGTTTTTCATTTCAATAACAAGATCACTGCAATTGGCAATGCCTGCCTGCATAGGGGCGGCCCGTTGGGTGTAGGACAAGTCAAAGCATGTCCTGATGGTTTTTATGTGAGCTGCCCTTGGCATGGTTGGGAGTATAACATTGAAACAGGTACCGCTCCCCAAGGATATGAAGATCAACAGGCAGTTTATGAAGTGAAAATCGAAAATGGTGAAATACTGATTAGTCAAGAACCTGTTGTGCAAGCCAAAAAAGCCTTCCATGACTCCCCATTACTGGAAGACCTCAAAAATCTCAACTACCAGACAACACCCAATTCCCTAAACATCTTGGGCATTTCTGCCACCAACATGAACAAAGATTTACCTCGATTTTCCACTTCAGAAGATGCCCTTGAAAAATCACTTGCTTTTGCATCCACCCACTTGGGTGCTGAAACCCGGATGATCAAATTGCGGGACTTGGAATTCAAACATTGTGAAGGCTATTACTCCCAGCATATGCAAGCCTGTAATTGGCCCTGCAGCATAACAGAAATGAATCCTGAGGATGGGATGACCAAAGTTTATGCAGATATGATCCTCTGGGCTGATATTGTCATTTTGGCCACACCCATCCGTTGGGGTCAAGCTTCATCATTGTACTATAAAATGGCAGAGCGGCTGAATACAGTCCAGAATCAAATTACCCTGAAAAACAAAGTATTGGTCAAAAACAAAGTGGCTGGGTTCATCATTACCGGCGGACAGGACAACATCCAACAGGTTGCCGGGCAACTGATGTGTTTCTTCACAGACCTTGGATTTGCATTTCCCCCCTTTAGTTTTATGGGCTGGAGCAGGGGCTGGACCGCAGAGGATATGGACAAAAATGTGATGCAATTCAAAAAAAGTGAATATGTTGTTAGGGCATCCCAGGAATTGATTGAAAACGCAGTTGAAACGCTCAAACAGGTCAAAAGAATGGATGCTTCAAACATATCAGCTCCAAAACCCCGGAAAAACGACTCCTGGAGTACTGAAATTGAAAATCCGGAGCAGAATCACTGACCCCAAAATTGTATTTAATTGACTTTAAGTAATTTTGTATATTAAATTACCAGCTATGAAATATCTGTTAACGCTTTCTGCTGTTTTGTTTTTCACCTTTTCAAATTCTCAGGCCCAAATTGGAGCACGCCAGAAAAACTTCAACCTGGAAAAGGGCATGATTGCGCTCCAAGGCTATGATCCGGTTGGTTACTTTACCCAAAAAAAGGCAGTAAAAGGCAAAAAAGAATTTGCATTGAATGTCATGGGTATTTATTATTGGTTTGCGTCTGATGCCAACAGGAAAACGTTTATGAAAGACTACCAGAAATATGAGCCACAGTACGGCGGATGGTGCGCCTATGCCATGGGTAAAACCGGTGAAAAAGTTGAAGTAGACCCAGAAACCTTCAAAATAAAAGATGGCAAGCTCTACCTTTTCTACCACTCCCTGACCAACAATACCTTACCAAAATGGAACGCGGAAGAAGCAGTACTGAAGGCTAAGGCTGATAAAAGCTGGAGCACAATTTTCAAATAACCAAAAACAACCATACATGAAAAAAGTAGTTGCTCTTCTGTTTCGCGTTGCTGCAGCTGTCATCTTGCTGCAAACACTCTACTTCAAATTCACCGGTGCACCTGAATCAGTAGACCTTTTCACCAAACTTGGCGTAGAACCCTGGGGGCGAATAGGAACAGGAGTTATCGAACTTTTCACAGGTATCCTGCTGCTGATCCCTTCAACTGCTTTCCTGGGGGCCTTCCTGGGTCTTGGTGTCATGAGTGGCGCCATTGGTTCACACCTACTGGTGCTCGGCATTGAATCTGCAGGTGATGGCGGCACCCTTTTTGGACTGGCTATCGTAGTATTTGTAACCTGTCTGATTACAGCTATCCTGAATATTGATCAGGGAAAGGCTTTGCTGAGCAAACTCACAGGAAAAAAATCCCAATAACAACCTGAATGGTATTTCATCAACTCAATCACCAGCTCGGGGTCATGCAGCAAATGCTCAGTGACCTCGAGCATGGTTTTTATACCCGGCCTGTACATCATTTGGCCGATGCAACAATTGGTGCACACACCAGACATGTCATTGAAATGCTGGATTGTGTGCATAAAGGATACGAAACCGGACAAATTGATTATATCAATAGAACACGTAACCTGCAACTGGAAACAGACCAACAACTGGCCATTGGGGAAATTGAAAGGCTAAAAACAAGTATCAGGCGGGAAGACAAACCACTCGATGTTGTTTCAGAATCTTACAATGGAGACGGTGTGGAAATGCTGAAAAGCTCCTTCCTCAGGGAAATGGCCTACATAACTGAGCACACCATCCACCACATGGCAATCATCAAAGCGGGATTAATTGAACTCAAGTCTACCGCCCTTACAGAAACATTTGGTGTAGCTTATGCCACACTCAAATACAGGGCCTCCCTGCAGCAAAGTCACTGAGCTAAGGATATCTTCACCAAACATGTGTACAGTAATCTATTCCCCCACCTCAACAGGCTGGCTTATTTCTTCCCTACGGGATGAAGACCCCAATCGAACCAGAGCCATTTTTGAACCTGAAGATTTAACCTGCAAATCCTTTACCGGACCAATAGACCCCAAAGGAGGAGGCTCCTGGTTTCTGGTAAATAAAAACAGCAACGCTATTGTACTGCTAAACGGTGCATACCAAAACCATATCCCTCAAAATAACTATAGAAAAAGCAGGGGGTTGATTGTCAGGGAGCTGATTCAGGAAGAAAATCCCCTTACAGCCTGGCAATCGACTGACCTTTATCAGATTGAACCCTTCACCTTGGTCATTGCTGCTGGTGGCATGCTTTGGCAGGCAGTATGGGATGGCTCTGAGAAAGCCATTGCTACACAGAATTCTCTCAAAGCCCATATCTGGTCGTCTTCAACACTCTATGATGCGGAAGCAAAGGCACGCAGAAAAGCTCACTTCGAAACATGGTGCCACACCATTCAAAACAATGATGATGGGCTGTTAATGGACTGCTACAAGAGTCTGGAAGACCAAACCAATGGTTTCCTGATCAACAGGGATGAGCAAATAAAAACATTGAGTCATACCCTCTTCAAATGCACACCTAACATGGATTGTAAACTCACCTATACAGAACTGGATACCGGCATGGCTAAATCAACCGCATGGATAAGCTGAAGAAAAGTATCCGGATACTTGCAATCAAACTTGGCAGTTGGGAGTACTGGCCGATATGGGCAACCTACCTGCCAGCTTCTCTTTATTATAGCTACCTGTCTCTCCGTGCCGGCTCTCCATTTTTCTTTTCTGCAGCCAACCCTTCCATCGAAAATGGTGGCATGTTCTTTGAAAGCAAAAAAAACGTATACGCACAGATTCCGGAAGAACTTTATCCCCCAACCATCCACCTGGAAGCGGATACGGAATCTGAAGAAATTTTCCGGAAAATCCGGGAAAAAGGAATGGCATTCCCGCTTGTTGCCAAACCAGACCGGGGAGAACGGGGCTGGCTGGTAAAAATCATCTACCATGAAGCAGAGCTTATTCAGTATGTCAATGTTGTCAACAGGCCCATCCTTCTCCAGACGTACGTGAACTTTCCGCTGGAACTGAGCATTTTTTATGTGCGTCATCCTTCCTGGGAAAACGGAAAAATAACATCCATCACCGGAAAAAAATTCCTGAGCGTTACCGGTGATGGTAGAAGCACTTTGAAAAAACTGATCCGAGAAAATCCAAGAACCTTCCTCCAGGAGGAACCACTTCACAAAATACAAGGGTTTAATGGTGATGAAATCCTTCCCGCGGGTGAAGAAAAAATCCTGGTCAGAATTGGGAACCATGCCAGAGGAACCACCTTCCTGAATTGCAATAACCTGATTGATGAAACCCTTGAGGCCAGCATTGACCGCATCTCAAAAAGGATACCAGACTTTCATTTCGGCAGATTGGATATGGTCTGCAAAAGCGTTGAAGCCCTGAAGCAGGAAAAGGATTTTTATATCCTGGAACTCAATGGCGCCGGTGCCGAACCTGCACACATCTATCATCCCGGATATTCCTATTTCAAGGCCCAAATAGATATCAT
>JBDLTO010000457.1:0-3988 GCA_039805815.1 Bacteroidota bacterium
ACTGAGATAGTTGAATCCACCATAGGAAGAACCAGCTGTTATGCCCGGACCGGCCATGATCATGGGAACGCGGATGCTGTGTTCATAGAGATTCTGTTTGCCGAGCAATCCGTGCTGCCCAACAGCAAGCCCATTATCGCCAGCAAAAATGATGAGGGTGTTGTTACGCAAACCGTTTCGTTCCAGCGCTTCCAGAATCCTACCCACCTGATGATCCATTTCACTGATCATGGCATAATAGTTGGCTATATCCTGCTGCATCATGGGTTTGGTGAGCGGACGTGGAAAGAGCTGTTCATCCCGCACATTCATGTCGCCATTATCGAATGGATGTTGGGGTGCAAAGTTCGGTGGTAAGGTTATATGAGCAGGATTATAACGCTGTGCAAATGCGGCAGGCGGTGTCCGCGGATCATGTGGAGAGGTGAAAGCCACATAGCAGAAAAAAGGCTTTTCTTGTGCCACTTCGCTGTTCAGGAAACGGATGGCATTATCAGCATAAAGTGTTGAGCTGAAAGTGTCTGCAATCCTTTTGCGGCTGGCAGGATACAAACCTGATGAATCGAAACGGTAAACCGTTGGATGGGGTTGGCCACCATCCTTTTCAAAATGCATGCCGCCGAAAAAGATATCACCTCCTGTGCTGAAAAAACGGCTGTGGGAGGCTTTGTCGCTATGCCATTTGCCGGTGTGGAAAGTGGTGTACCCACGCGAACGGAGGACCTCAGGCAATCCCACAATACTATCGGGAATGGTACCCCCATCGCCAGGCAAACGGTTCACCAACCTCCCCGTAAGCAACATGACCCTGCTGGGAATGCACACTGCTCCTTGATGTCCGCCCATCACATGGGTCTGTTTGAATAACATTCCTGATGCAGCCAACTTATCCAAGTTGGGAGTCTTCACTTCCTTGTTTCCCATGACTCCCAGAGCATGGTAGCTGTGGTCGTCACTGTAGAGAATCAAAACATTTTTCAGCTTCATGGTTGCCTGTGCTTGCACAGCAGTCGAAGCCAGTATTGCAGCGATGATTAATACTATGGGTCTCATAACTCAGTTTTTGGGGATAAGTTCTGCAGGCCAGGGAATCTGTTTTCCCGAATTTTTGAATGTGGGCATGGGTGCTTTGCGGGATTGCAGTTCACGGGTCATTAGTAAAGCCATTTCCTTTAGCTTTTCCGGCATCTCTCGGGAAAGATCATGGTGCTCACCCAAATCTTCTTCCAGGTTATACAATTCCAGCTCGCCTGTTTTGTGAAAATAAATCAGTTTGAATGTTCCCTTGCGGATGGCAGAGCCCCAACTGGTACCTTTCACGTTGATGTTAGTCCAATTGTTGGGATAATGCCAAAGCAAAACTTTTCTATCATCCCGCTTGGCCGGATTACCCAGAAAAGGCAGGATGGATTGGCCATCCACAGCTTGGATTAAATTCGGTTTGCGTACACCTGCCCAGTCGAGGATGGTTGGAAAGAAATCATGCACACCCACATACTGGTCTTGTTTTGCACCCGCGGGAATACCCGGACCAGCCACAATCAAGGGTACACGAATTCCCCCCTCATAGAGTGAACCCTTGCCCTGTTTGAGCGGAAGGTTGTGCGTGAAAGCCTTGCCGCCTCTAGCCGGGACCAAGCTGAGGCTGCCATTGTCTGACATGAATACTATTTGGGTATTGGCTGTAAGTCCGTTGTTGTCGAGGTAATCCATCAGATCGCCCAGGCTTTTATCCATCCCCTCCACCAAGGAAGCAAAACGTGCTTCCTTGTCGTCAAGTCCTTTGGCGATGTATTTGCTGTAGTACCGTTCATCTTTGCTGAGTGGCACATGCACGGCATAGTGAGAGAGGTAGAGGAAAAAAGGCTTGCTACTGTTTTTGACCCCATCCAGTTTTTCCAATGCTGCATGTGTCAGCGCATCGGTAAGAAACTCGCCCTTTGCCATGTATTTTTCAAGTCCACGCACAGCCCAAAAAGTATCCGTTGGATTGCCCCGGTATTGGTCGGCTGCCAGAAAGCTGCCGGGGTGACCAGCAGCTGTACCTGCAACATTTTCTTCAAAGCCAATCTGGAGTGGGTCTGCCGCCGGGGTGCCGTAAGGTGCAAAATGGGCCTTTCCCACATGGATGGTGTGGTAGCCTGCATCGCGCAAAAGCGCTGGTAATGGTGTGGCAACGATGGTATGGCTGATGCCAGGAACAGGACTCAAGCCATTGTGGTTCCAAACCGGTGGATTGAGTAAACTATCCGGATGATCTGTTGGCGTGTCTTTCCTGACGTTGGTCCAGTTGGTAATATGGTGCCTGGGCACATCCATCCCAGTCATCAGACTCACCCTCGTTGGTGTGCAAACCGGATTGGCATAGCCGTTGGTGAACTGCATGCCGCGGCGGGCCAACCTTTCCATATTAGGCGTGTGGTACTTTTTATTGAGTGCAGAAACCACTTTATCAAATGGGAGGGAACAATCTTGCCAGCCCATGTCGTCCACCATGAAAAAGATGATGTTGGGTTGCTTATGTTGTGCATGAACAAAAAAGGGAGTCGGCAACAAAATCAAAAAAAGTACTCTTAACAATCTCATGGCTTTTCATTTAAAAAATCAAGCTGCCTCCAGGGATACGCTCCATCATTATTTTGGGATTTGCCTGGAGTACTTCTTCCATCTTGCACATACTTTTTGAGCAGTGCTTTCAGGGATTCCACAATTTCAGGAAACTGATGCTGCACGTTATTTTTTTCAGATGGATCAGTTCGAAGGTTGAATAGCTGGATTGGAGGAAGACCCTCTTCTGCCTTTCCTGGGGCTGGGAAACTCCAACCACCGGAACCCGGAGTAAAGATGAGTTTCCAATCTCCCTTTCTGATAGCGAAACTTCCATTGATGGAATGGTGAACAGTAGCTTCTCGAATAATAGCAGTTGTTGATGGACTGAATAAAAGCGGTAGAAGATTATAGCTGTCTTCAGCCTCATTATCTTTTAGATCATGGCCAACAATTCCCGCAAATGTGGCCATGAAATCATTCAATGATACGGCCTGTGAAACTATGCCAGATTCTTTAATGGTAGCTGGCCACTGCAGCAATAATGGCACCCGGTGTCCTGCCTCAAAAATATCTGCTTTGTGTCCGCGGTAACCATTGCTGGGATCATGACCCTTTTCTTTCAGGAATTTAAAATCAGCAATGGGGGAACAGCCGTTGTCGCTGGTGAAAACAAGCACTGTATTTTCTGTCAGGTCATGCGCTTTCAAAGCCTGCTGAATAGCCCCTACAAAATCATCCACTTGTGTAACAAAATCTGCATATACATTCAATCCTGATTTCCCTATGAATGACTTATCTGGCGCAATGGGGGTATGGGGAGCAGTGATGGGCAGGTAAAGAAAAAATGGTTTCCCGGAAGTTGCAGCCTGACTAATGTACGCAACGGATTTTTGCTGAAGATCTGGCATGATGTTCTCCAGGTTCCATCCTTCAACCCCTGTTCCTGGCCTGCAATCTGCATAGGGTTGATTTGGATAAAACACGGTTGGCTTACCCAATATCCTATCGTTTTCCATGTAGGCAAATGGAGGATAGTTGGGTGCATCCATCCCAAAGAAATAATCAAACCCGATTGATGTTGGTCCACCAGAAACCGCCTTTGAAAAATCAATATTCTGTTGGTCCTGTTGATCGACGGGAGTCCTGCCATCTGTCGTAGACCAGTTCCACCCCAAATGCCACTTCCCAATCGCTGCAGTCTGGTATCCCTTTGATTTGAGCATACTTGCCATATTGGTTCTGCCCATTTCCAGCAAGGGTTTATCATATTGCACCAAGACACCTTCCTTCAACCTTGACCGCCAATTGTACCTGCCTGTCAAAATACCATAACGTGTTGGCGTGCAGACTGATGAACTGGAGTGTGCATCGGTAAACATGATACCGGATTTCCCAATTTGATCGATATGGGGTGTTTTAATTTTTCCATTCTTGTTGA
>JBDLTO010000458.1:0-5259 GCA_039805815.1 Bacteroidota bacterium
TCACCAACAAGGCCTTGGTGGGAATTCCAGAGCTGGATTTTTTCAAGCAACTTAAACTGGTTGTTGTTACAGCTACCGGTTATAATTGTGTGGATGTCAATGCCTGCGCTGCAAGAGGCATTCCCGTTTGCAATGTGCCCGCTTATGGCACATATTCAGTGGCACAGCATGCGCTGGCCATGATGTTGGAATACAGCAATCAGGTTGGACGGCACAACAACTCTGTTCAGCAGGGAGAGTGGGCTGCCTGTCCGGATTTCTCCTATACCCTTACACCCATTTCCGAATGGTACGGCAAAACCTTGGGCATCATCGGTATGGGCAATATCGGTTCTTGCTTTGCCGGTATGGCCGAAAGCCTCGGCATGCAAGTGGTGTATAGCCATACTCGTGATTTACAGCTCCCGGGTAGAAAGTTTGTAGATCTTGAAACCCTGGCTGCATCAGCTGATGCAGTGAGTTTGCATTGTCCGCTAACACCACAAACAGACAAAATTATCGGGACTGATTTGTTGTCGAAGATGAAATCTAATGCAGTGCTGATCAATACCTCTCGCGGTGGGTTGATTGATAATGAAGCTTTAAGAGCTGCCATGTTGGAAGGGAAGCTTGCAGCCGCCTTGTTGGATGTGCTCGACCAGGAGCCGCCTCCAGCCAATCACCTGCTGATCGGGTTACCGAATGTTTATATAACGCCGCACATCGCCTGGATCAGCTTCGAAGCGAGGAAAAGGATTTTAGGTGTTGTTTTGGATATGCTTGCAGGATATCTTTCGGGTAGTCTAAAAAATAAAATCAATTAGTTACCGAAGGTAGTTTAGACATACAAGGGTACCCTTGGATTTTAAATAGGTATATTCATATCATGCGATTTCATTCAAAAGCCACAGTATTTTTTGGCATTGCTTTTTTCTGCTGTCTGGAGATTTTTTCACAGCAAATCGGACCTGTTAAGGAAGACCGTTGGCATGGTTTTGCGCGGGAAAGATTTCAATTTGATGGCAGGGAAGCCTGGATAGTAAAACCCGCACAAGCATTGGATGGCAAGCCCTGGATTTGGAAAGCCTATTTTCCTGACTGGCATACGGATATGGATTCCATCCTGTTAAGTCGTGGTTTTCACCTGGCTTATTTGGAGACAAACGACATGTTTGGATCCCCGGTGGCCATGCAATGGTGGAATCGGTTTCACCGCTGGATGACCGGTAATGGTTTTGCAGAGCAAGTTGCATTGGAGGGCATCAGCAGGGGAGGATTGTATGTGTACAACTGGGCCAAACGTAATCCACTCAAGGTTTCTTGCATTTATGCTGAAGCACCGGTATGTGATGTCAGCAGTTGGCCCGGCGGCAAAGGGAAGGGTAAGGGCTCGCCACAAGACTGGCAACTGTTGATGAAGCACATGGACATGAGCGAGAGCCAGCTATTGGATAATTTTGATGATCCTGTTGATGACCTTGAGAAGCTGGCTGCAGCCAGGGTTCCGGTGTTGCACACAGTTGGGTTGCAGGACAAAATCGTGCCCAATGCCGAGAACAGTTTTCCACTGATTGAAAAATACATTCGCCTGGGAGGTATTGCCACTGTGATGCCCATGACCAGAGGCGAGCAGCAATTAGAGGGTCATCATTTCCCCATCGCCCATCCTGAAAAAATCGCCGATTTTATTTTTAGCAACAGTTATCCCGTAAAAAAAATATTACATCCATCTTTGTTTCATGAGCAGCGGACAGGTTTGCAAAACAGCTGGCATCAGTTTACACGCAACAAGGTAGGACGGGTGGCTTTCATGGGTGGCTCCATCACTGAAGGCAAAGGTTGGCGAGATTTGGTTTCCCAATACCTCAAAGAAAGGTTTCCAGACACCCGATTTGAATTCATCAATGCAGGAATTTCTTCAACAGGCAGTACCCCCGGGGCTTTCAGGCTTCAGGATGATGTGCTTGCCCAAGGACGGATAGATTTGTTTTTTGAAGAAGCAGCGGTTAATGACAGAACCAACGGTTTCAACAATATTGCGCAGATCAGGGGCATGGAAGGCATTGTCAGGCACATGCGCATTGCCAATCCTTTGGCAGACATCGTTATGATGCATTGCGTCGACCCCGAAAAAATCGAGGAATACCGCAAGGGGATGGTCCCTACAGAGATTAGTAATCATGAGCTGGTTGCAGCGCATTATAAGGTGAATACTGTTAACTTGTCCAAAGAGGTAACGGCCAGAATTGATGCCGGTGAATTCACCTGGAAGGAGGATTTCAGGGATTTGCATCCTTCCCCTTTTGGCCATCAGGTTTATGCGGCAACTATCATTGCTTTACTGGAAAAAGCCTATGCTGATGCATCAGCTGCCCAGCCGGATTCCCATAAATTGCCTACTGCAATTGATCCGTTCAGCTATGCAGCAGGCCGCTATGTTCCTGTGGCACAAGCAAAGATTGTTAATGGCTGGCGGCTGGATGAAAAGTGGATGCCGAAAGATGGGGCTGGCACCAGGAAACAATATGTGAACATACCTGCACTCATTGGTGAAACCTCCGAAGCCAAATTGACATTTGATTTCAAGGGTTCTGCTGTGGGTATCTGCATTGCATCAGGTCCAGATGCCGGAATCATTGAATACCGGATTGATGGCGGAAAATTCAAGCAATTGGATTTGTATACCCAATGGAGTGGTTCATTGCATTTGCCCTGGTATTTGATGCTAGATGATGAATTGAAAAACAAGAGGCATAAACTTGAACTGAGGATCTTACCAACTACCAATCCCAAAAGCAAAGGTAATGCCTGCAGGATACTCCATTTTTTGGTGAATCAGTAAGCATTGAAAAAGCTTCCCCATTGTACACGAGGTAAAATGGGGAAGCCTATGTTTATTTTTTCCTTTTACTGTAGTAAAAATAAAGACCTATGCTTACCATGATAATCTGCATGGCTGCCCAGAACATGGTACTGAAATCTCTAGCTGGTTTTCCGGCAAAATCCATGAAATGGTGCTTGTGCAGGAAAGAAAAGCTGTAGCCTTCAGCGAGATTATTGTCATCAATCCGAACTGCAAGTTTACCAGTAGCTGTTTCAACATAATAGCGTTCATTGTCATTCGTTGCATACTGTATTTTCCATACAGGTAATCGTTTATTTACAAAACCATATTCCCCTTCGAAGAAAGTAATGGGCTTGGTGTGTAGCG
This sequence comes from Bacteroidota bacterium, assembly GCA_039805815.1. Lineage (GTDB taxonomy): Bacteria > Bacteroidota > Bacteroidia > Chitinophagales > Chitinophagaceae > Pollutibacter. The sequence continues at coordinate 3,191 of JBDLTO010000458.1, forward strand.
ACTGTCCTTCTTCACCGTCTCTGAAATGATCAGCCAGGTATTGGGCATACTTTAACTCACCATTTGGCAATTCCTGTCCGTTCACATCCTGATAATAAAGAGTTGCAGGCATATTTGTTTTTTTATCCTTACTCCATTGCGGCTTATTATCAGACGACTTTTTCTGCTGCTCTTCCTGCTTGATTATCCTCCAGTAAATACTGTCATGCATTTTGACAACAGAGAAATTGGACATCTTTGCTTTAGGGTTATTCAAAGCCTGATTCATTGCAAACTGAAGTTGCGCTGTTCCAATCATTTGGTTGTTATAATAATCATAACGGCTGTCTGGTTCTGTTTTTTCAATGGCATGAAAGGCGCCACTGAATGAAAACATCAGGGTAAAAAGGGCAGCAGTTATAGATACCCACCTGTGATTGTACCTTGGCCTTAGTCGCTTATTACCATTGGGTTTGATATGCTTTGTAGTAAAGAATAGGTAGATTCCAAAAAGGGCAGTCAACATTGTCAAAGACAGCAAAAGCGCCATGACATAAAGCTTCATATTGCCCAAAGAATCAGCCCAGTCCCAGGTATGGAAGAATGAAAATAAAGCATCAAAAGTTGCTCTTTTGTCATCTACAGCATATACAAAACGATCTTGGATTGTTTCAACATAAACACGGATTCCATCTTCCCGTTTAAATGATACTTTGTAAACAGGCAGAATTTTATTTACTTCTCCATATTCGGCATCAAAGGCATTTACTTTTTCTACACCCATAACTGATGACCCAATTGATTCATCGAAAACAGTTTTGGTAGCTGCTTCACAACAATCATGAAGCGATATATCTGCCACTGGAAGAATTGAAACGTTTTTATATTTTTCCTGTCCATCCAGAAATTGTCTGGCTAGATACCTTGCATACAATTCATCTCCTTTTGTTAGCATTTTGCCATCTACACAACTGAAATACATAGGTTTTTCAGTAACATCCGGTTGAACCTGATAGAACCAATTGGTATCGATGTGGATTAGCCTGACATCATGGAAAGAGTCGATTTTATTGATTGTAAGTGCTTCCTTGGGATTCAGTTTTATCCGTGAATAATCAATTGGAACTGAATAGAGTGAAGTGGTTTTTACCTTTGGTCTCAAAGTTGTCATGATCGGATGCATGAATCCACTGGCTGCCCAAAGTATTACAGGAATGGCAATGATAAGGCTTATTGTGCTATGCCATTGGTATAACTTTTTTTTCATACTGTTCAGTTAATCAAAATTTAAATCCGATCCCAAGCGTAATTTCCCTGGGTGTTCCAATATTGTAGGAGTATGATGCATTGCCACTTGCAGTTGACTTCGTAGCTGAGGTGCTATAGTAAGCATCGGTTAGGTTTATGGCATTGATCCAGCAGTCAATGAACTTGTAGGTATAGCCTACTCTTGCATGAATTAAGTCAAATCCGCCATAGGTGAAGAGATTTCGGTCATCCATAAAATATTTACCCTGGTGTTGCCACTCCACACCCAATCTCAACCCTATGATGAATTTCGGTTTGTAGTTGAGTTCAGTGTTGAAGATGGTTCTTGGAGCACCACTCATTTCCATGTTATTAAAGCTTATTCCCCTAACTACATATTCCACAAATTGATGTTTTGCAAATGTTCCACTGAGCCTAAAGGCAATCTGGTCGTTGGGTTTAAGGTTTAGTCCGTATTCTAAACCCTTGTGGGTTGTTTTGCCAGAATTCTGATTGACATTTGTACCGTCTGTTTGTCTTACAGAGACAATCTCATTGCTGCCATCTAGCTGATAAAGGCTCCAGTCTGCATAGATTTTATTTTTCAGAAGTGTAATCCATCCACCAATTTCATAGTTCACAAATGTTTGTGGTTTCAAATAGGGCGTTTTTACACTGTTGAATAGTTCATTGAGCTGAGGTGGTACATAACCTTCACTGTAGTTGGCGTAAAATCCAATTTTTCTGTAGTTGTAGGTCAGTCCTATTTTCGGAGTTACCCTTGAAAATGATTGGGTAGAGGAAGGCCCACCTGATGTGGCTGTGGGCGGTAGATCATTGTT